>JBDLIY010000512.1:0-2954 GCA_039714635.1 Planctomycetota bacterium | reverse complement strand
GTCCTCCGGATCGGCGGCGCGTCCGCCGCCACGGAACTCGACGTCACTGTCAAATGCCGGTACCCGCGGCCCCTGAGGCGTCGCATCGAGCTCTCCCCGCTGGAGCCCGCGATCACCGCGTTCGACCCGCCGAACGGCTGGGACGGTGACGTGATCTCCATCGTGGGCGAGAACTTCGCGGCGGAGGGGGTGGAGGTCCGGTTCGGGGAGATCTTCTCTCCGAAGGTGGTCTGCGCCTCCGCGGTCCGCGTCTACGCGACCGTTCCGGAAGCCGAGGGGGAGGCGACGCTGGTCCTGATCAATCCGGACGGCCAGGCGTGCGAGGCCCGCGTGCCGTTCGAGTTCCGGGGCCGGCCGCCGGTCGTCGCCTCGATCGCGCCGGACCGCGGCCCCGACTCCGGCGGAACGGACGTGGTCCTCCGGGGCTCCGGGCTGACGCACGTGGTCTCCGTCCGGCTGGGCGGCGTGCCGGTCGCGGACGGGCCCGTGGTCCTCACGCACGACAAGATCCGGTTCACGACTCCCCCGGGCGGGCCCGGTCCGGCGGACCTCGAACTGACGGATCGCTGGGGCCAGGTGAAGCATCTCGCGTCGGCGTTCCTCTACGACGCGGCGCCGGAGATCCACACCGTGAATCCGCGCTCCGGCTCCCTCAAGGGCGGCACGCTCGTCACGGTCACCGGGAGCGGGTTCTCGTCGGGCAGCAAGGTGTTCCTCGACGGGGAGGCGCTGTTCTACGTGACGATCCTCGGTCCCGAGTCGCTGCGGTTCATCACGCCGGCCCACGAGAAGGGCGTGGTGGACCTGCGCATCACGGACCGCTACGACCGGTCGGTCGTCAAACCCGGCGCGTACGAGTTCTCCGACGCCGTATGGGTGGACATCTCCGAGGATATCCTGCCGGCGAACACGGAGATAGACGCTTACGCGGGCCGGGCGCTCGCCGTCGAGGACCTGGACGACGACGGGGACATCGACATCGTGGTCGGCCGCACGGCGGATCCGGAACTCGGGTTCCTCACCAACCTGCTCCTCAACGACGGCACGGGGAGCTTCGAGGCGGCCGGGCTGCCGCTGTCCCCGGGCAACGGGGACGTCTGGCAGGCCACCGACCTGGCCGTCGGGGACCTCGACGGCGACGGCGACGCGGACCTCGTCCTCACCTGCGACACGAGGTTCCAGGCGAATCGCCAGTACGCGTACTTCATCAGCGGCGTGCTCTACTTCGCGCACGACCGCATCCTCCCGTCGACCCGCATCCTCGTGAACGACGGCGAGGGCGGCTTCAGTCTGAAGACGGACTCCTTCCCGAGCCTCGCAGTCCAGGGCCGGGACACGATGCTGGGCTCCTCGGTGGTCCTGGGCGACGTCGATGGCGACAATGATCTGGACCTCATCCTGACGAGCGATCGCTGCATCGGCGTCTCCAGCTACACCCAGGAGCCGGACGGCATGACCTTCCGGCGCTACTTCAGCGTCGTCCCGGAGGACGACCGCCCCGCCACGCGCGTGTTCCTCAACGACGGGCACGCGTACTTCAGCGACGCGACGGCGACCGCCCTGCCGCCCGCCGCGGACGGGGATCTGTTCGCCGGGGACGCCGTACGGCTGGGGAACGTGGACGGCGACGGCGACCTGGACATCCTGATCACCGGCGAAGGGGACCGGCTGCGGGATCCGGACTTCGCGGAGTACGTCAAGGGCAGCCGGACGAGAGTGCTTCGGAACGACGGGAAGGGGAACTTCACGAACGACACCTCGACCTTCATGCCGGTCCCGACGGTGGGCGAGGACTGGGGCGGCTGCGGGATCGCCCTCGGGGACCTCGACGGGGACGAGTGGCCGGACGACCTGATCGTGACGAGCCGCCGCACGCTGTCCGCGCCGACCAAGGGCTCCACGCCCCTCTCGTCCACCCGGGTTCTCCTCGGCTCCGCGAAGGGGTTCTCGATCGGCACCGGGGATTGGCTTCCCGCCATTCGTTCCGACGGCACGGGAGACCGCCACCGGGGCCGCGCCGCGGCGATCGCCTCGATCCGCGGCGACTCGACGGCCGGGATCTTCCTGGTCGGAGACACGCCCGTCTACGGACCGGACGAGGAGGATGGGCAGATCTCGAGCCTGCGCTGGTTCCGCCGCTCGGGCGAGCTTCCGCTGAACAACGTCTCCGAACGCCTGCTCCCGAATCCGGAGCTTTCGGGGCACGAGTACTACGGCCACGCCCTGACGTTCGGAGACATCGACGGGGACGGCGAGGACGAACTGATCATCACGACGGAGCACCCGGACCTGCTGAAGGAGGGCAAGCGACCGACCCGCGTGCTTCAGCGGCGCTGAGCGAAGTACGCCTCGGGGTCGCGAATGAACGCGATCATCGCGGTCCGCGCCTCGTCGGGCTTCTCCCCGGCGATGTGCTGGTACATCCGGGCGTGCGTTCGGTCCGGGAAGTCGAGGAAGCGGATGTTCTCGATCCCCGCTTCCTTGACCGCGACCTTCAGGTGCGACGTGTAGACGATCGTGTGAAGGCCGGCGAGAACCAGCATCGGGACTTTCGTCTTGCCGAGATGCGTCGTCGGGGACGCCGCCTCGAGCACGCCCTCGCCGCGGCCGAAGACGTCCAGGACGTGCTGCTCGGCCATCTTCTCGCCGTTGTGGACCCGGTGCGCCTCGTAGTAGGCGGCCATGTCGTAGGCGCCGCCCACCGGGATCGCCCCGGCGATCCGGGAGGAGTCGATCCCGTGCGCGGCGAGCCAGGACGGATCCGTCGCGAGCAGCGCCGCCAGGTGCGCGCCCGACGAGAAACCGCCGACGAACAGCCGGTCCGGGTCGAGCCCGTAGTCTGCCGCGTGGGCGACCAGCCAGGCGAAGGCGGCCGCGCAGTCCTGCACGTGGACCGGGTGCTCGATCCCCGTGTCGAGCTTCTCGTTCATCCAGAGCCCCTTGCTCATCCGGTG
>JBDLIY010000511.1:0-2977 GCA_039714635.1 Planctomycetota bacterium | reverse complement strand
ATCGTGCTCTCGCCCGGGTACGGCGTCTACGACCCGCGCCTGCGCGGCGACTACGGCTACGGTCAGTACCCGAACGTCGTCACGAGCCTCGATTTCGAACGCCTGCTCTGCGCCACCGGGCCGCACGAGGGCGAGATCCTTCGGCCCTCTGATCACCGGCATCCGAAGAAGATCGCCTTCATCCACTGCGTCGGCTCGCGGCAGGTGACGGAGGGTGCTCACAGCTACTGCTCGTCGGTCTGCTGCTCCTACATCCAGAAGCAGGTCATCCTCGCGAAGGACCACGACGCCGACCTCGAGGCGACGATCTTCCACAACGACATCCGGTCGTTCGGGAAGGACTTCGAGCGCTTCTACCAGCGGGCGGCGAACATGCCGGGCGTGGACTTCGTCCGCAGCTACGTCGACGTGGGGCGGGAGATCCCGGAGTCGAAGAACGTCACGATCCGCTACGCGACGGACTCCGAGGGTGTCCGGGAGCGGGAGTTCGACCTCGTGGTGCTGGGGGTCGGCCTCGGCCCACCCGCCCAGGTGCAGAAGCTGGCGGACCAGTTCGGGATCGAACTGGACGGGCACGGGTTCTGCCGCACCGATCCGTTCAACCCGATCCGGACGACGCGTCCGGGAGTGTACGTCTCCGGCGCCTTCCAGGGGCCGATGGATATTCCCGAGTCCGTCGTGACCGCGAGCGGGGCGAACGCCCAGGCGGGGGCGCTGCTGAAACAGCGCCGCGGGCAGCTCGACGTCGAGCGCGTCTACCCGGAGGAGCGGGACGTCTCCGGGGAGGAGCCGAAGGTCGGCGTCTTCGCCTGCCACTGCGGGGCGAACATCGGGCGCGTCGTCGACATCCCGTCGCTCGTCGAGTACTCGAAGGACCTCGAGCATGTCGCCCACGCCGAGGAGGGACTCTTCATCTGCTCCACGGACGCGGCGGCGCAGATCGCCGAGACGATCCGGGAGAAGGGGCTCAACCGCGTCGTCGTGGCGGCCTGCACGCCGCGCACGCACGAGCCGCTGTTCCGCGACACGCTGCGGGAGGGCGGGATCAACCAGTACTTCTTCGACATGGCGAACATCCGCGAGCACTGCTCCTGGGTGCACAGCAAGCAGAAGGAGGAAGCGACCGCGAAGGCGAAGGACATCGTCCGGATGTCGGTCGCGCGGACGCTGGACCTCGAGCCGCTCGACGAGTTCCAGCTGCCCATGAAGCGGGCGGCGCTGGTGGTGGGAGGCGGGGTGGCCGGGATGACGGCGGCCCTGGCGCTGGCGGACCAGGGCTTCCCCGTGGACCTGATCGAACGGGAAAAGCAGCTCGGCGGCATGGCGCGCCGGATCCGCCGGACGCTCGGCGGGGACGACGTGCAGGAGTGGCTGAAGGACCTGGTCGCACAGGTCTACCGCCACCCGATGGTGCACGTCTCGCACGAAGCGACGATCACCGATGTCGCCGGCTACGTCGGGAGCTTCGAAACGACCGTGGAGACGGAGGGGCGCGTGAAGGTCATCCGGCACGGCGCCGCGATCCTCGCGACCGGCGCCGACGAGTACCGGCCCACGGAGTACCTCTACGGAGAGGACGAACGCGTCTGCACCCAGCTGGAGCTCGAGGACCGGATCGCGGCCGGGGACGAGGCCGTCGCGGGCGCGCGCAGCGTCGCGATGATCCAGTGCGTCGGCTGCCGGCAGGAGGGTCGCGACTACTGCGCCCGGGTGTGCTGCAGCCAGGCGGTGAAGAACGCCCTGGCGCTGAAACGCGAGCAGCCTTCCCGCGACGTGTGGATCCTCTACCGGGACATGCGGACGTACGGGATGGCGGAGGACTCGTACCGCGAGGCCGCGAACCTCGGCGTCCGGTTCGTCCGCTGGACGCCCGCCGGCGCCCCGGAGGTCGAGCCCGCGACGGACGACGAGGGCAAGCCGGTCCTGCGGATCACCGTGTTCGATCCGATCCTGCAGGCGCCGCTGGCCATCGACGCGGACTTCCTCGCGCTCTCCGTCGCCGTCGTGCCGTCGGCGGGCAACCCGGAGATCACGCGCCTGTTCAAGGTGCCGGCGAACCCCGACGGCTTCTTCCAGGAGGCGCACGTCAAACTGCGGCCCGTCGACTTCGCCGCGGACGGCGTCTTCATGTGCGGGGCGGCGCACTACCCCAAGCACCTGGCGGAGGCTGTGAGCCAGGCGTACGGCGCCGCCGGGCGGGCGGTCACGCTGCTGTCGCACGACACCGTCACGGCGTCCGGGTCCGTCTGCGAGGTCGCGGAACCGGATTGCGTCTCGTGCGGGGCGTGCATGACGGCCTGTGCCTACGACGCCATCCACTGGAAGGACTCGCCGATCGGCCGGAAGGCGGAGGTGAACCCGGCGCTCTGCAAGGGCGACGGGCTGTGCTGCGCGAAGTGTCCGACCGACGCGATCGTGTTGAAGCACTTCACGAACGAAGAGGTCATGAACCAGATCGATGCCGCGCTCGACGAAGGATGGAGCGCGGCGCCCTGCGGTTCCACCCACGTCCTCGAGGAGGTGAAGTCGTGACGTCGCCCCGCATCGTCGCCTTCCTCTGCAACTGGTGAGCGTATTCCGCCGCGGACCTGTCTGGCGTGACCAGACAAAGCTACGCACCGGAGATCCGGATCATCCGCGTCATGTGCACGGGCCGGGTCGACCTCGCCTTCGTCTTCCGCGCGCTCGAGAAGGGCGCCGACGGGGTCATCATCGGCGGCTGCTGGCCCGGCGAGTGCCACTACGTGACGGAGGGGAACTACGACGCCCTCGGGAACATGCTGCTCGGCCGTCGGCTCCTGGAACGGGTCGGCGTGAGCCCGGACCGGTTGCGCCTCGAGTGGATCTCGGCGGCGGAAGGGGCGCGCTTCGCGGAGGTGATGAGCGACTTCGCGGGGCAGCTGAGTGGCCTGGGGCCGGTCGGTGAGGAGACGGCGGACCTTCCGCTGAAATTCGAGGCGCTGACGGAGCTCGTGCC
>JBDLIY010000510.1:0-2986 GCA_039714635.1 Planctomycetota bacterium | reverse complement strand
GAGAGGTGATCGTGCGAACCTGCACAGTCGACGCAAGACTCCCCCGTGGCACACTTCCGTCGGTGGGCGCGGAGTGGAGATCCCGTGGAGAACCCGGGAAGAACCGGGGGTAAGCCTGGGGACAGGCTGACGCGCAAGCACGACCGACGGGCCGCCTGGCGGTCCTCGAGCCCGACGGGGAGGCCGGCCGGATTCCGGGCGGCGGAGATCAACTCCGCGACCCCCTCCACACAATTCCGCTTCCACCCCGCAGATCCGCCGGGAATTCGTACGTTCCCGACTGGAATCGGAGGAGCATGGGGGGTCCTGACTCGATCGGAGGGAGGAACCCATGAACATCGGTGTGCCGCTGGAAACCCACGGCCAGGAGCACCGCGTCGGCCTGAACCCGCACGGCGTGGACCGCTTGAAGCGTCACGGCTTCGACGTCTTCATCCAGCACGGCGCGGGGGCGGACAGCCACTTCGCGGACGAGGACTACACGGACTCCGGGGGGACGATCGTCTTCTCCGCCGAGGAGGCCTACCAGCGCGGCGACATCGTCTGCCGGATCAGCGCCCTCGGCGAGGACGAAGTCGACTACGTGCGCCCCGGCTCGATGATCTGCGGTTTCCACCACCTCGCGGTGAAGCCGAAGAAGATGGTCGAAGCGCTGGCGGAGAAGGAAGTGACGATGCTCGGCTGGGAGATCGTCGAGAACGACCTCGGCCGCCGGCCCATCCTCACCACATTCAGCGAGATCGCCGGCCACCTGGCGGTGCACACCGCGGCCTGCCTCCTCGAGTTCGACAAGGGCGGGCGCGGGATCGTGCTGGGCTGCATGCCCGGCATCACGCCGGCCACGGTCGTGGTCCTCGGCGCGGGCACTCTCGGCCGCACGGCCGCGCTCCTCCTTCGTCGCCTCGGCGCCCAGGTGATCGTCCTCGACCGGGAGCTGTCGAGACTGCGTGAGCTTTCCGAGTCGACGAAGGGACAGATCGTCACGGCCATCGCCTCCCACCGCGACGTGGGCCGCTTCACCGCCATCGCGGACGTCGTCATCGGCGCCGTCCTCGTCCCCGGCGGCCGGGCACCCGACCTCGTCACCGAGAAGATGGTGAAGAACATGAAGCCGGGGAGCGTCATCCTCGACCTCTCCATCGACCAGGGCGGCTGCGTCGAGACGAGCCGGCCGACGCACCCGATGAGCCCGACCTACCAGCTGCACGGGGTCACTCACTACTGCGTGCCGAACATGACCGCGAATGTTCCGCGCGACGCCTCGCGGGCCCTCACGCTCTCCGCCCTCCCGTACGTGCTGGAGATGGCGAAGGAGGGCGCCGAGGCCGCGTTCCGCGCCGACGCCGGCCTGGCGAAGGGGCTGTACATGTACAAGGGGAAGATCGTGAACGAGCAGGCCGCCACGGCCCTCGACCTTCCCTACACGCCGCTCGAGAGCATCCTGGGCTGAGGGGCGGAAGGGACAAGTGAGATGACCTGGCTCGACGACTACAAGACCAAGCTGAAGCCCGCCGCGGAGGCGGTCTCCCTGATCCAGAGCGGCGACACCGTCTACTACGGCGGGAACGCGGCCATCCCGACGGGGCTGGTCAACGCCCTGGCCGACCGCTACGAGGAGCTTCAGAACGTCACGCTGACGCACGTGCTCCTGATCGGCGACGACCCGCTCAGCCGGCCGGAGATGGAAGGTCACTTCCGGCACAACTCCCTCTTCGTGGGCCCCGCGGACCGCGCGGCGGTCAACGAGGGGCGCGCCGACTACGTCCCGATCTTCCTCCACCAGATCCCGCGTCTCTTCAACGAGAAGCTGATCGAGGTGGACGTGGCGATGGTCATGGTCTCGCCGCCGGACGAGCACGGCTTCATGAGCTTCGGCGTGGAGACGATGGCGGCCCGGGCAGCGTGCAACAACGCGAAGAAGGTGATCGTCCAGGTCAACGAGCGGATGCCGCGCGTCCTCGGCGACTCGTTCGTGCACGTGAACCGCGTCGACGCGATCGTGGAGCACCGCGAGGACCTGCCGCAGCTCAAGCCCCGCGAGATCAGCGACGTCGAGCAGAAGATCGCCGACGGCATCCGCGGCCTCATCACCGACGGCGCGACGATCCAGATGGGCATCGGCGGGATCCCGGACGCCGTGTTCGCGGGCCTCGACGGCGTCCAGGACCTGGGCATCCACACCGAGATGCTCTCCGACGGCGCGATGAAGGCGATCCAGCGCGGGATCGCGACCGGCAACCGGAAGACCCTCCACCCCGGCAAGGCGGTCATCACCTTCGCGCTCGGCACGGACGAGCTGTACGACTACCTCGACAACAACCCGTTCATCGAGGCGCACCCGGTCGACTACGTGAACGACCCGTTCGTCATCAGCCAGAACGAGAACATGATCGCGGTGAACTCGGCCATCGAGGTCGACCTCACCGGCCAGATCTGCTCCGACTCGATCGGGGCGCGGATCTTCTCGGGCTTCGGCGGCCAGGTGGACTTCATCCGCGGCGCGGCGCGCGCGAAGAACGGCAAGCCGATCATCGCGGTGCAGTCGACGGCGAAGGGCGGCCAGCTCAGCCGCATCGTCCCGTTCCTCAAGCAGGGCGCCGGCGTCGTGACGACCCGGGCCGACGTGCACTACGTCGTGACGGAGTACGGCGTGGCCCACCTCTTCGGCAAGAACCTCCGCGAGCGCTGCGAAGCGCTGATCGGGATCGCCCACCCGAACTTCCGGGAGGAGCTGGAGACGCAGGCGAAGGATCGCGGGCTGCTGTAGGACGAACGATCCTAAGGGGGCAGTAGGTCGAACAGTCCTAAGGGGGCAGTAGGTCGAACGATCCTAAGGCGGTCTGATCCCAGGTGACCGCCCGGTGACCCATCCCCCACACCCTCCGTCCGGAGGTGTGTCATGAAATGGACCGTGATCCTGGCGGCTCTCGCGACCGTCGTGCTGGCCGGCTGCGGCTCGACATCCGGGTATTCCGCGCACGGGCGG
>JBDLIY010000509.1:0-2987 GCA_039714635.1 Planctomycetota bacterium | reverse complement strand
TCCGCCGAGGTGGAGGCCGGAATCAAGAGCCGTCCGATCGAGCAGTGGGAATACACTCTGTGGGCGCGCGAGATGCGTGAGAAACACCGGGCCCGGGTGCTGCGCTGAACCCGCTGACGATTCCCCTGCGAGATACGGAATGGCACTCACGTTCCAGGGTGGACTTCACGTCCACGACGGGAAAGAGCTGACGAAGAACGTGCCCGTGCGCGTCGCTCCCGTTCCCGAACTGCTCACGGTCCCCCTGACCCAGCACATCGGCGCGCCGGTGAAGCCGCTGGTGAAGAAGAAGGCGGAAGTCCGCCTCGGCGAGCCGCTCGGCGAGCTGACCGGCTTCGTCTCCGCGCTCGTGCACTCGCCGGTCTCGGGCAAGGTGAAGGACGTCAAGACCATCCCCAACCCGATGGGCGGGAAGGTCGAGGCGGTCCTCATCGTGAACGACGGCGAAGACACGCCCTTCGACGGCGTCGGGGAGGAGACGGACCCGACCTCCCTCGACCGCGAGGCGCTGGTCGAGCGGGTGAAGAACGCCGGCATCGTCGGCCTCGGCGGCGCGACGTTCCCGTCCCACGTGAAGCTCTCTCCTCCGAAGGAGAAGCCGATCGACACGATCGTGGTGAACGGGGCCGAGTGCGAGCCGCTGCTCACCTGCGACTACCGGCTCATGATGGACTCCGCGGAGACGGTGATCCGGGGCGCGGACCTCGTCCGGAAGATGACGGGGGCGAAGGACCTGATCCTCGCCGTGGAGGACAACAAGCGGGACACCGCCGCGCACTTCGAGACCGTGCTGAAGGGGATGGACCTCACGGATGTCTCGGTCGGCGTGGCGAAGACGAAGTACCCCCAGGGCGGCGAGAAGCAGCTGATCAAGGCGCTTCTCGGGCGCGAGGTGCCGTCCCCGCGGAAGCGCGGCCTGCCGATGGACGTGGGCGTGGTCGTCCACAACGTCGGCACCTGCCACGCGATCTGGGAGGCGGCGAGCCGGAACATGCCGCTCGTCGAGCGCCTCGTCACCGTGGTGGGCGACGGCGTGCAGGAACCCGGCAACTTCTCGGCCCGGATCGGCACCCCGATCGGCGCCCTGCTGGACGAGGCGAAGCTCACCGCGGAGCCGGCCGGCGTGCTGCTCGGCGGCCCGATGATGGGACTCTCCGCGTTCTCCACCGAAGTGCCGGTGACGAAGGGAACGTCCGGGATCCTCGTGCGGGCCGCGATGGCCCCGGGCGAGTTCCGGGACTGCATCCGCTGCGGCTCGTGCGTCACGGTCTGCCCGGCCCGCCTGACCCCGCTCGACCTCTCCGTGGCGGCCGAAGTCGCCCGGTGGGACATGGCGGAGTTCTACCACGTGGACGACTGCATCGAGTGCGGCTGCTGCTCCTACGTCTGCCCGAGCAACCGCCCGATCGTGCAGCAGATCCGACACGCGAAGTCCCGCCTCTGGCGGATCCGCTCGGCGAAGAAGGAGTAGTCGCATGGCCGCGACGACCGATCCGAAACTGCTGAAGATCATCTCCTCTCCGCACATCCGCACGCCGGAGAACATCCCGCGGATCATGTGGACGGTGAACGCCGTGCTGGCGCCCGTCGGCATCTTCGCGGTGTACTACTTCGGCTGGCGCGCCCTGTACACCATGGCGCTCTGCGTCGGCGCGGCCGTCGTCACCGAGGCGCTCTGCCAGCGGTTCCGCGGGATGAAGGTGACGGTCAGCGACGGCAGCGCGTTCCTGACCGGCCTCCTCTTCGCCTACGTGATGCCGGCCAGCCAGCCCTGGTACGTGTCGATCGTGGGCTCCGCGTTCGCCATCGCGATCGCGAAGCACACGTTCGGCGGCCTCGGCAACAACATCTGGAACCCGGCCCTCGTGGCGCGCGCGTTCGTCCTGGCGGCCTGGCCGGCGGTGACGATCCTCGGCACCTCGTGGCCGATGCCGGGCGCGGAAGCGACGCCGGGCGCCTTCGACCTGAACGGGGAGGCGGCCATCACGGCGCCGTCGGTCCTGTCCGACCCCGAGGTGAAGTCCGTCGAGGAGTGGCCGGCGGCGGTCGAGCGCCAGATGAAGCTCGCCACGGGCCTCGATCCCGACGACCCGACCGTGACGAAGACCGACAGCTACCTCCGGATGCTCTGGGGCACCCAGAACGGCTGCCTCGGCGAGACGGCGGGGCTGTTGCTGATCCTCGGAGGGCTGTTCCTGCTCTGGCGCGGGCTGATCAACTGGCGGGTGCCGTTCTTCTTCATGCTCGCCGCGGTCCTGCTCGCCTGGATCCTGCCCGAGAAGATCCGGCTCGAGGGCGGCGCGACGGGCTTCTCGGCGTGGTTCGCCGGAGACCCGCTGCGCCACCTGCTCGGAGGCGGCCTGCTGATCGGCGCCTTCTTCATGGCGACCGACATGGTCACGAGCCCCGTGACGAACAAGGGCGCGATCATCTTCGCCGTCGGGTGCGGCGTCCTCACCGCGGTGATCCGCGTGGTGGGCGGCTACCCGGAGGGCGTTTCCTACTCCATCATCCTCATGAACACCGCGGTGCCGCTCATCGACCGGCACACGCGGCCTCGGACGTTCGGGGAGGCCAGCTAGTCATGAAGGGCAAGTACGTCGAGTACGGCGGGAAGCTCGCGATCGTCTGCGCGATCGCCATGTTCGGGGTGGCCGGGGCCTACGTCATGGCCAAGGACCGGATCGCCGCGGGCGAGCGGGAGATGTTCTTCGGCGCCATCCGCGAGGTTCTCGGCGTCGAGTCCGGCGAGCCCGAGGGGCTGATCGAGGGCGCTTCCCGGGAGGAGCAGGTCTACAAGGCCGAGATCGACGGGGAGATGCGGTATGCTGCGCAGGGTTCGCAGCAGGGCTTCTCCGGACCCGTCGTGATCGCCGTCGGGGCCCGGATGGTCGACGGCGAACTGAAGATCATCGAGGCCCGTGTCATCCGGCAGACCGAGACGCCGGGCCTCGGGACGCGAATCGCCGACAAAGAGACGAATCTGA
>JBDLIY010000508.1:0-2998 GCA_039714635.1 Planctomycetota bacterium | reverse complement strand
GCTTCGGCTGGACCTTCCTCGCCCTGGGAACCTCCTTCATCGGCCTGCTCCTCGCCGGCGTCGTGATGTACATGATCCTGACGATCAAGGCGATCAACCTCGGCACGCGGCAGTCGAACTTCATCGACAGCGTCACCCACGAGCTCAAGTCCCCCATCGCCTCGATGAAGCTCTACCTCCAGACGATGCTTCGCCACCCGGTCTCGGAGGACAAGCGGGACGGGTTCTGCACGCTGATGCTGGAGGACGTCGACCGCCTGAACCACCTCATCAACCAGATGCTCGACGCGGGGCGGCTCGAGGCCGGCCGGGCGTTCGGGAAGGCGGAGGACGTCTCCCTCCCCGAGGTCGTCGCCGAGTGCGCGGACATCACGCGCAAGCGCAACCGCGTGCCCGCGGAGTCGTTCCGTCTCGAGCTCGAGCCCTGCCGCGTCCGCGCCGCGCCCGCCCAGCTCTCGATGGTCTTCAGGAACATCCTCGACAACGCCGTCAAGTACGCGGGCGTCCCGCCACGCGTGGAGGTGACGGTCGGCCCCCTGGACGAACGCCGCGCCGTCGTCCGCATCGCCGACAACGGAAGCGGGATCCCTCCCGGCGCGAGGCGGAAGATCTTCCGCCGCTTCGTGCGCCTGGGTTCGGAGCTGGAACGGGAGCAGCCGGGAACCGGCCTGGGCCTCTACGTCTCGAAGACCATCGTGAGGCGGATGAGCGGCCGGATCCGCGTGAAGGACCGCGCGGTCGGCACCGGGGCGGTCTTCGAAGTCGTGCTGCCGAGGCTCGCGACGACGAACGGGGAGGCCTGAGTTGAGCACGGCGGACGTCGCCCACATCCTGGTCGTCGAAGACGAGGAGCACCTCGCCTCGGGCATTCGCTACAACCTCCAGGCGGAAGGCTACCGCGTCACGGCGGTCGGCGACGGCCCGAGCGCCCTCGAGATCCTGAGCTCGAGGGACACGGTCCAACTCGTCGTCCTGGACCTCATGCTGCCGGGCATGAGCGGCTACGCCGTCTGCGAGACGATGCGCGCGGAGGGCAGCGACGTCCCCGTCCTGATCCTCTCCGCCCGCACCCTGGCCGAGGACCGGACCCGGGGCTTCGACGTGGGCGCCGACCAGTACATGACGAAGCCGTTCGACCTCGACGAGTTCCTCTCCCGCGTGAAGAACCTGCTCGCCCGGTCGGCCCGCCGCGTGCCCGAGATGATCGTGGAGACGACGGAGTTCGGCGAGGCCCGCGTGGACTTCACGACCTTCGAGGTCACGGTCGCCGGCGAGCCGGTCCACCTGACCCAGCTGGAGATGAAGCTCCTCGCCCACTTCGTCGCGCACGCCCGCCGCGTGATCCCGCGGGACGAGTTGCTCCGGGAGGTCTGGGACCTCCCCGGCAACCTGAACACCCGCGCCCCGGACCAGTTCGTCCACCGCCTGCGGAAGATCTTCGAGCCCGACCCGTCGACCCCGCAGTACTTCGTGACCATCCGCGACGCGGGGTACCGGTTCGTGCCGGAGGGGCAGACGGAGTGAAGCACCCGCCCCCCTGGTGGCTCCGTCTCCCGATCTACTCCTTCCCGAACGAGAACGGCATCGAGATCCGCCGGAAGTGCGGGACCGTCTCCGAGTTCAGGTTCGCGACGAACTTCACCCGGAACCGCACGAACCGATGGCCGTCCGCGACGTCGATGTCCGTCGACCAGTGCGTGGCCTGCGACTCGTCGGCCACCGTCATGTACGGCAGGGTCGGGTGCGGCATCCCCGGCGCGCCCTGCCACTCCAGCGTGAACGTCGCGCCGCCCGGCTGGACCGAGGGCGACAGGATCGGCTCCGCCCAGTCCGGGCTCGGCTGCGCCGAGTCGTAGAACCGGCTCCTCGCCTCCGTCTTCCGACGGCGGATCACCAGCGCGGTGTCCGGGACCATCGGGTAGCCGTCCGGGTAGTTCGCGTCGACGTTGAAGTTCTCCGTCGCCGTCTTCGAATCCCCCACCAGCAGCCGGATGCCCGGCCAGCCCGGTCCCGCCGGCCCCGTCCCGTGGAACCAGACCCGATGAGTCTGGCAGTCCGCCGCCGCGTCCACCGCGATGTCGAGAAGCAGCGCGCTCTGCCCGTCGTACTCGAACGGCGTCGTCAGCTTCGGGTACGCCCAGTGGTTGGCCACCGCGGTGAGCGTGCCCGGGGCGATGTTCACGTCGGCGTCCTGCGGGATCTTGTAGACGCCGTCGTACGCAGGGGCGGGCGCCTGGCCGCCGGCCCAGTTCCCGTCGAACTTCTTCGAGAGCGCGCCGTTCGCGTTCCTCCCGTGGCCGATCCGGATCTTCACGTTGTCGTGGGTCGCCGCGAAGAGGGCGTTCGACGCCGGCCCCCAGTAGACCTCCGTGATCGCTCCGGCCACGCCGATGTCCGACGCGGTGTAGGACATCATCACGCGGCAACCGTTCGCCCACGCGGTCGGGCAGGCGGTCTTCACCGTGGCGGACCCGAGGGGAAAGTCCGTGAGGATCTTGTTGCTCGTGCCCTGGATCGGCGAGTAGGCGATCGTGACGACGTTCGTGGTGATCGCGCCGCCGGTGAGTTCACCGCCCGTCGTCGTGTTCCACTCCGCCGTGGTCGCCGCCATGTCCTCCTGGTGGTTCGTGTCGAACTCCTCGAGCAGGCTGTGCACGGTGTCGACGTCGGGGTTCTCGCGGGTGCGGAACACCAGGGCCACCGGCTTGACGAGCGCGTTGCCGGCGCGGTCCTCGATCCCCGTGGTCAGGAGGACCTGGATGTCCCACGGCCCGGTGCCGTAGTGGAACGACGGCGTGAAGGTCCAGAGGCGCCCGTCGAGAGACGGTGTCAGGGTTCCGGGGATCGGGATCGGCCGGCCGAGGTGGTCCACGACGTCGAGGTTGACGACCTCGATCGTTCCGCCGAGGTCGAGGGTCGCCGGGTGGATCGCCTCGCTGAACTCGATCAGGATCTTCGCGTCGTACTCGACGAGGCCGTCCATGCCGCAGGCGGGCAC
>JBDLIY010000507.1:0-2999 GCA_039714635.1 Planctomycetota bacterium | reverse complement strand
GTGCACGTCACACATTGTCTGACAACGGCCCGCGGGTGGTGTAACAGACACGTGGATGGACCCTTCGGGGGCCCTCCGGGGGTATTTCGGGGGACGTCCGGGCAGTTGGCGGTCGTATGGGAATCTGCTGGGCTGGGCCCGGAGAGGCGCCATGGCCTGCGTGACGATGCAGACCGGGGCCGGCACCAGACTCGTCCCCGTTTTGGAGTCTGCTCGCCGCCGACACCGCTTCGGGGTAAATCGACCACGTACGGCCCGGCAATTCCGGCCAGCCCGTCCGCCGACGCGGGCTTCAGCCCAGAATCCGGCCGGACAGCCCGGACCCGGACACCGAATCGTGCTCAACGGTGGGGGAACACCACGCGCGGACCTCCAATGTGCTGACGAGTGACGCAAGGGCCCGAGTGCCCGCGCGCCTCCTGAGATGGTCGTTCGGCTGCCGGTGACCCGGGTCAGCATCAGGCAGGGGCCTGACTACACGGCACCCTCCCCCGTGCCCTTCTGCCGCTGTTCCTGCATCCGGTCCAGCAGCCGTGCGGCCGAGCGTGCGGCATCCCGGGGCGCGTGGCGGATGTAGCGCATCGTCATCGCCAGCGTCTTGTGACCGAGGAACGCGGAGATCTCCGCGGGCGTCGCCCCGGCCTCAGCCAGACGTACTCCGGCGGCGTGACGCAGATCGTGAAGCGTGAACGGTGCGATGCCGGCCCGCTCGGCGGCAGCCTTGAAGTCGCGCTGGTAGCCGTACTCGTCGAACGCCTTCCCGTCGGGTAGGAGGAACAGAGTGTCCTGACCCTTCTCCAGCGCCTTGAGATGCTCACGCAGCGCCTTGCGGAGCCGCCGTGTCAGTCCGAGCTCGCGGGGCTCGTGGTTCTTCGACTCGCGGACGATGAGGGTGGCCCGGTGCAGATCGATGTCTCGCCGCGTCAGGTGCGCGATCTCACCAGCGCGGAGACCGCCGTCCAGGGCGACCAGAGCGGGCGTCTTTAGCCACGCTGGCAGCGCAGCGAACAGGCGAGCTTCGTTCTCGACGCTCAGGTACCGCGTATCCCTCAACCGCTCCCGCCCGCGCTTGACACCCCTCGTGACGTTCTCCCGCGCGAAGCCCAGGTCCACCGCCGTGGACAGGATCGAGGACAGCACCGTGAGGTTCCGGTTCAGCGTCGCCCCCTTCACGCCCTTCGTCGATCGCTTCGCGAGGAACTCCTCAACGTCGGTGCGCGTGATCTTCGAGATCACCTTCCCCTTGAAGTGGGGGAGGAGGATCCGGTCGGCGCCGAGCACGTAGCCGTCGTACGTCTTCTGCTTCGTGCGGGAGCGGATCACGTTCTTCCACTTGGGAAGGAACTCCTCGAAGAGGAGGTCATCCTTCACGGCCCGGATCCCGAGCACCTGGGCCCGCTCGTGATCCTGGTAGATCTTGTCGATCCAGGACTGCGCGCGGGCCTTCGTCGTGAAGCCGCCCTTCGTACGGGGCTTCCCTTCGATGATGATTCGGGCATGCCAGTTCGGGCTGTTCGGTCGTCTGAAGACGCTTCCGCGGTTCGCCATGTCGAAAACCACCCGCAAATCTGTGTATACGATTCTGTATACGATTGAGAGCGTCATACATGGTATCAGACGGTCGCGAATGGTCGGTGTTCGGATTGCGGAAGCTGAGGGGTGTCGGCCTGAAGCCCTTGTAGGTCAAGGCTTCCAGCCGAGAAAGAAGTGGCGGAGGGAGAGGGATTCGAACCCCCGGACCCGTGAAGGTCAGTGGTTTTCAAAACCACCCCGTTCGGCCGCTCCGGCATCCCTCCGCGCCGGGATTATCGGCGGGAACGGGCTTCGACACAAGGCCGGGAGCGGCGGCGAAACAGGCACGCTCTCATTTCACCCGTCCTCGGGACGGCGGATCACGGGAGAGCACCATCGTGGAAACTTGCGTGCGAACTCGTTCGCCCGGTCGCCTCGGGATGCTCCGGTGAGGGGGGCTCCTCCGCCGGGATCGCCTCCGCGAACCCCCGAAACCGTTTTCCCACGTGGGAACGCGTTCCCATGACCGCCGGATCTACGCGCGCCGGAACGGGATGTCCTCGGCTTCGAGCTCCGCCACGACCTTCTTCTCGAGGGCCCGCAGCCGGAACTCGTACCAGGCGTCGAGGAGGCCCTTCTTCTCGGCCAGGAGGTTCTTGAACCGCCGGAACGTGCCGCGGCCGCCGATCGTGTCGAGGAGGCGCTCGGTCAGCGGGCTCTCCGTGTGGTCACCCGCGAAGCGGCGCATGACACGGTACTCGTCGAAGTCGAACCTGTCCGGCAGGCCGACCCACTCCCCCTCCTCCGCCTCGATCCTCTCGCGGATGCGCAGATCCTCGGGGTCGATGTCGTCGTAATCCGCCCGGACGAAGATCTCCCCGGTCCGGCGATGGATCAGCGCGTGGCCGTCCTCGAAGAAGTGGGCCTGCTCGACGGCGTCCATGATGTCTTCGAGTCGCGGAACGTCCTTCATGTCTGCCCTCCCAGTTCCGGAGAGTGTAGCCGACCGGCCCGCGGTCTGGGTCCACGACGAACACCCGAACCCGGTTCCCCATGAGGCGCCGGCGGGGCGGGCCGGCGTCACTTCGGCCAGACCACCGGGCCCTTCTCCGGGACATCGATCCTCGTCACCACGTCTCCGGACGCGAGCCTCAGCGTGAAGATCCAGCGAGCCTTGAAGAGCGCGGGGAAGGTGGCCTTGCCGTCCTTGACCACGGTCCACCAGCGCTCCCTCGACGCGCCGACGGTGCTCGTCGCGACAATGCGAGTTCCGTCGGGGGCCGGGGGGGTCAGGACCGGAACCTCGCGGCGCCGGGGCTTCGAGCGAAGGGACGCGATCTGCGCCGCCGTGCGGTTCATCTCGTTGCGAAGGCGCTCGCGGACCTCCGCCCGTTTCTCGAGCGAAAGGGCCTGCTGCATCTGCGAGTAGGAGTCCTGCAGCTTCCTGATATCGGGCTTGCGGGCCAGTTGGTCGCGCGTCCGCTTCG
>JBDLIY010000506.1:0-3010 GCA_039714635.1 Planctomycetota bacterium | reverse complement strand
TCGAGGTTCAGGCCGCCGTTCGCGTTGAGGGACTGCGCGAGCTGCTTCAGCGTGAAGCCCTCTCCGGAGACATCCTTCAGGGAGAACCGCAGCTTGCCGGACGCGGTCTGCGGATCCTTCCCCAGGACCGGCAGGAAGTAGGCGAGCGCGGCGAGGTTCGTCCCGAGCGTCGCCTCGTCGATGACCATCTCCTCCAGGTGGAAGGGCGCCGGGTCCTGCGACAGGTCCAGGTTCCCCTTCATCGAGACGTCCCCGCCGTTCAGCAGGAAGCCCATGTCCATGACGAGCTTCCCGTTGACCCAGGTGGCGGTCGTGTCGATGTCGTCCATCTCGACGCGCGTGCCCAGGGGCACGTCGATGTAGAGGACGCGGCCCTCCCGGATGTTCAGCTTCGCCTCGACCTCGGGCGCCTTGCCCGGCGTCCCGTCTTCCCCGGACGGCTCCGGCGCCGGTGCGGGCTCCTCGCCGGGCTTCTTCATCAGGTCGTCGAAGTTGAACCGCCCGTCGGCGTCGCGGACGACGACGATCCGCGGCTCGACGATGCTGAACTCCTCGACGTTGATCTTCTTCGCGAGGACGTCCCGGATCCCGACCTCGAGCTTCAGCGAACCGAGGTGGAACAGCGGCCCTTCCTTCTCGAACTCGGGCTGGGACTGGTGCACCGTGACCTCGGAGACCGCAAGGCCGCTGAACCAGCTGAACGAAACGCTCCCGATCGAGACTTCGCGCCCGGTCTCCTGCGCCATCGCGGTCCGGATGTTCTCCTTCGCCCAGGTGGTCCCCACCAGGAGCGGGACGCCGAAGAAGACGATGAGCCCGACGAGCAGAAGGACGACGATCAGCCACTTGAGGAACTTCACTTTCCCCTCCCGTCCCCCGTCAGCGCAGGGGATCGTGGAAATCCAGCCGGACCCTCATCCGGCCGTCGATGAGATTCTGGAAAACCAGGACGAAGCACCCGGTCTTCTTGCGGGCCATGACGTACGGCGTGCCGGTGAAGAGGTCGCGCGCATAGGCCTCGCCGTCGTCCGGACGCATGCCGGACGACATGTACTTCACGTGGAAGTCTACCTTCCAGTCCCAGAGACTCAGAGCGGCGGTCCGGATCTCGTCCACGAGGACCCGCATCCGCGTCCGGTCCTTCCCCGACCAGATCTTGAAGACCACCGCCTCGGCGTCGGCGGCGACGATCTCGTCCTTCGTCGTGCCCGGCTTCCGCTGGAAGGCCGCCTCGCGGAACCCGGGGACCGGGAAGACCTTCCCGCGCTTCTCCCACCACGCCCGGAACTCCCCGATCAGCGCTTTCTTCTCCTCGTCCTTCTTCTTCGCGAACTGGCGATAGACCGTCTCCCGGTCGATCCAGGTCAGCTCGGTGAGGCCCTGCAGCGCCTCCTCCCCGGGACAGATCGAGGTCTCCTCGCCGCGGATCGTCGCCTTCGCCTTCGCGCCGTCGTCGATAAGACTGATGGCGAGGCTGAACACGGGATCGAACCGGACCGCGAAGCCCCGCCGCACCGCCATCGCCCGCACCGCCGGAGAGCTGTCTTCGAACAGTTCGACGAACGCCCCCTCCTCCTCCGGCCCGACGGCGCGCCAGGCCATCAGCTCCGAGAGGACGATCAGAGCCCGGATCCGCACGGCGGCGTGTTGAGAGCCCGTCTCCCGCACGGCGATCTCCTTCGCGAGGCTGAAGTCGTCGAGCATCGACGCCGCCGTCAGGAGCTTCTCCATCTCGGCCGGGTCCTTCGTGTTCCGCAGCGCGTAGAGCCCGTTGATCTTCTCCGCGGCCATCGCCCCGTAGCGTTCCGTCAGGTAGCGCTTCTCGAGCCAGGCGAGGACGGCGTCCCGCGACTTGCCCGGCTTCGGCTCGGCGCGCAGGGTGTCGATGATCCGCGCGAGTCCCTCGACCGGGACGTCCTCGAGCTTCTTCGCCAGGAGTTCCTGCTGCCGCTCGTTGAAACGCGACGTCCTCGCCATGCGCTTCGCGGAGTCGAACGCGCGCTTCGTGTCCCCCTTCATCTCCCCCGCCGCGACGGCGAGGGTCGCCGCGATGAGAATGGTGAGTACGGTCCGTGCCATTGTCATCGAATGTACCCCAGTCCACGGAGAGCGTCGTCGACGTCGTCCGGCGGCTCCTCGCCGACGCGCCGGTCGGGCATCTTCCTGATCCACCGCGAGAGCGCCGGGTGAGGGCACGTCTCCCGCCCCACCCGCCACACCAGGTGGGAGTCCGGCATCGTCAACGAGACCTTGTATCCCATGTCGATCCCCGTCCGGTCGAGCCGGCCTCCGCCGCGTCGGCTCTCGGCGTACGCCGGCACCGCCGGCCCGGAGAGGTCCCCGACGAGGGAACGTCCCCGCGCATCCCTGAGCGGCGAGAGCCCGGCGAGGCCGAGCAGCGTGGGCGCCACGTCCAGGTTCCGGACCAGGCCGGCGTGGCGGCGGCCTTCGGAGACACCGGGACCCGCGATCACCAGCGGCACGTGAAGCGACGCCCGGTTCAGCAGCGCACCGTGCCGGAACCAGTAGTCGTCCTCGCCGAGGCTCTCCCCGTGGTCCGCCCCGACGGCGATCAGGGCCTCCGTCCCCGCCGCCTCCATCAGCCGTCCGAGCGCCGCGTCGGCCTCGAAGATCTCCCCGTCGTACCGCGCGACGTAGACGTCCGGATCGAACTCTCCGTGGATCTCCTGGTAGCTGACGATCTGCTCGGGCCGGAGGTCGGGCCGGTCCGTCTCCCGGAGAAACCGCTCCCGGTTCTCCGGATCCGCGGGATCGTAGAGACCGTGCGGATCGTAGAGGTGGACCCACAGGAACCGGCTCCGGCCGGCCGTCGCGGCGAGCCACTTCACGGCCCGATCGACGGTCTCTCGCGACCGGCGCTCGAAGTCGTCATGGCCGAGATTCCGGCTGTTCATCTCCGCGTCGTAGACATCGAAGCCCCGTTCCAGTCCGCAGGCGTGGGGCTTGAGCAGGTAGGTCGACACGAACGCCGCCGTTTCGTAGCCCGCGT
>JBDLIY010000505.1:0-3010 GCA_039714635.1 Planctomycetota bacterium | reverse complement strand
TGCAAGCGTTTCTACGGCTACGCTGCCCCCGCCGTTGCCAACGCCGATGTTGGTTGTCCAACGGGCGGAAGCGGAAGCGCCCGCCGAGGAGCCGGCCGCGGAAGCGGCTCCGGCCGAGGAAACCCCGGACGAGGAGAAGAAGGCGTCCGAGGAATGACGACACCGTGACCCGGGTCGAGCATCAGGGCGGGATGAGAGTCCTGCCCCTGCTCGCCCTGGTCCTGATGGCGGCGGCCTGTGCCGCCGGAGACGGGATCCTGAGTGATGGAGAGATCCTCACTCAGGATCGCGTCGTTTTCGGGGAGGCCCGGGGCGCTCCCGTTGCCGAGATGGACCCGGAAGAGGCCCGGCGCCGCCTGAACGCCGCCGAGGAAGCGTTTCACCGCGGCGAGTACCGGGAGTGTCTCGCCATCGTCCGGAAGGCGCTGGCGGAGATGCCGCCCATGGACATCGTCGGCGAACTCCGCTCTCTGCGGTTCGAAGCCAAGCGCCGCCTCCTGTCCCGGCAGATTCTCGTCGTCAAGGCCCTGCCGGTGCGCGACGTGGTGCCGAACGGGGAGCCGGTCGAGATCGACCTGGCCCTCCGGAACGTGACCGACGTCCCGGTGAAGGTCCGTCGGGTGGTCGCCGACTCCACCCCGAGCCTGTTCTTCCTCGAAGTGACGCGGGAGCACCGCGACGTCTACGGAAACGTGCGGCGGGACTCGGAGCGCATTCGCGTGCCGCTCGAGGAGGACCTGGTCGTGCCGGTGGGCGGCCGGAGTACGATCCGCTACCGGGAAGCGACGGTCGAACCGGAGCGCCGACATCGCGGTTATACCCTCATCCGCGTGACCGGGAGCTTCCGGCCCGCGGTGCTCGTGGCCGGTGAGGAGGAGTTCTACGCCGGGGTGCCCGTGAAAGAGGCCACGGTGAGGATCTTCCCGCCGGGCTACGAGCCGATCGCCGAGGACCCGCTGGGGACGCTCGGGAAGGCGTACGGGCTGGGCGCGAGGGAGCACCTGCTCATCGCGGCGGAACTCGTGCCGCCGGAGCGGCGCACCGAGGCCGTCGGGGTCCTGGTGAACCTGCTTTCCGAGGAGGTCCGGCCGATCGACGTCACCGCGATGGCGGCGTTGCGTCGGCTCACGGGTCGCAACTTCACGCTGCGGCCCCTCGCCTGGAAGGGCTGGTGGAAGGAGCAACAGCGTGGCGTGGATTGAGCCCGAGGAACAGCTTCGGATCCTCAAGCGGATCTCGGAGGAGATCATCCCGGAGGAGGAGTTCCTCGACAAGGCGCGGCGCGCGGCCGCCGAGGACCGGCCCCTTCGGATCAAGTACGGGCTGGACCCGACGGCGCCCGACATCCACCTGGGCAACGGGATCGCCCTGCACAAGCTCGCGGTCTTCCAGGAGCTGGGCCACCTGCCCGTCATCATCGTCGGCGACTACACGGCCCGCGTGGGGGATCCGTCCGAGCGCAACCGGACGCGGCCCGTGCTGACCGGTGAGACGATCGACGAGAATGCGAAGACCTACTTCGACCAGGTGGGGAAGATCGTCGACCTGGACCGGGCGGAGATCCGCCGCAACGGTGAATGGTTCGAGGGGATGACCCTGGCCGACGTCGTGAAGCTCGCGTCGCGCGCGACCGTCGCCCGGATGACCGAGCGGGACGACTTCAGCAAGCGCCTGGCCGAGGGGACGGCGATCGGCGTCCACGAATTGCTCTACCCGATCATGCAGGCCTGGGACTCGGTGATGGTGGAGGCCGACGTCGAGATCGGCGGCACCGACCAGAAGTTCAACTTCCTCGCCGCCCGCGAGTACCAGAAGGCGGAGGGGCAGGAGCCCCAGGTCATCATGACCCACCCGCTACTCGTCGGTCTCGACGGCGTGAAGAAGATGTCGAAGAGCCTGGGCAACTACATCGGGATCACCGAGGACCCGGTGGACATCTTCGGCAAGGCGATGTCCCTGCCGGACGAGCTGATGGCGAACTGGTTCCTCTGGGTGACGGACGTGACGGACGACGAGATCGCGGTCCTGCTCGACCCCGCGCGGACGCACCCCCGCGACGCGAAGGAGGCCCTCGGCCGCGCGATCGTCGAACGGTACTACGAGCCGGCGGACGCGGACCGGGCGGCGGCGGCGTTCCGGAAGGTCTTCGCCGAGAAGCAGGTCCCGGACGACATGCCGGAGATCGTCGTGCCCGCGGAGCCGATCTGGATCGCGGCGCTCGTCGTGAAGGCCGGGTTCGCGAAGTCGAACGGCGAGGCCCGTCGCCTGGTGGACCAGGGCGCGGTGAGTCTGGATGGGGAGAAGGTCACGGACAGCAAGGCCGAGGTGACGCCGGCGGCCGGCCAGGTCCTGAAGGTCGGCAAGCGCCGCTTCGCGAGGATCCGAACCACGTAAACCCGCACGTCTACCCCATACGGAGTCAGGGCAAAACCAGCGTAGACACAGGAGCCCGACCCCCGCGGCGAGCGTCACCCCCCTCGGGAGTCAGGGCAAAACCAGCGTAGACACAGGAGCCCAACCCCCGCGGCGAGCGTCACCCCGTCACCCCCCTCGGGAGTCAGGGCAAATCCAACGTAGACACCAGCCGGTAGAATGGTCGGATGGTACGGCTCGTGGCCATCCTCGCTCTCGCCCTCGCGACGACGTCGTGGCTGGTCCTCTCCGGATCCGGAGACCCGCCGGTTGCCGCGCCATCCGTCGATGAACCGGTGACCCGGACGGAGCCGACCGTCGTCGAGGCCGCCGGCGCGTCCGCGCCGGAAACTCCGGCGATGTCGGAGCGGGCATCGGCCGGAACCGAAGAGCTTCTTGTCGTCATTCGAAGCGCCGGGCGGCCGCTGGACCGCTTCAAGGCACTCGAGGCGCTTCGCACGGCGGAGGGCGCCGTCACTGCCTACCGGGCGGTCCTCCTCGAACTCCTGCACGACGCGGACACGCGGGTACGTCGCTGGGCCATCTGCGGGCTGCAGGGGTTCGCCCGGAAGGACCGCGACGTCGTCAGGGCCCTCTT
>JBDLIY010000504.1:0-3013 GCA_039714635.1 Planctomycetota bacterium | reverse complement strand
GAGATCGACCTCGCCCCCCTGGCCGGCGACCGCGGCGGGGTCCCGCGCGTGCTCCACCGGGACCTGACCGGGGACGGCATCCCGGAGCTACTGGTCGCGCACCGGGACGAGGGCCGTTTCGACCTGTTCCTCGGCGGGACGGACCTCACGGAGCCGGCGCGGTCGTTCGCGCTCGGGGGCCGGGCCCACGAGCCGTGGGTCGAGGACCTCGACGGAGACGGGCGGCCGGACCTGGTCCTGCCCGTGAGCCCCGTCGTGACGCCGGTGGCGGCGCTCCGCCTCGTCGCGACCGGCGTCAGCACGCAGGACTGTCACATCTTCCTGAATACCGGCGCGGGGAAGGACGCGGAGACGGGAGAACCCCGGTGTCCGTACCGGGAGAAGCCGGATCTCGTGCGGGAGTTCCCGGTGAAGATCCGGATGCAGGTGGACGGCGCCGGCGGCATCCGGACGACACGGACGCTGCTCGTGGAGTTCCGCGGCGAGTTCACGGGCGACGGCCGGCGCGACCTCGTGCGCGTCCAGGGCGGCGACCGGGTCGTGTTCCACGCCGGCACGGCCGAGGGGATCTATCGCGAGGACGCGTGGCTGCGGGTCGGGATCCCCGACACCTCCGGCGTCGAGCGGCTGGAGAGTGAAGTCCTGGACCTCGACGGGGACGGCCGCGACGATCTGCTGATCGAGTACCGCACGCGGGACCGGAAGAGCGACCGGTTGGTGCTGCTGCTCTCACGGGGAGGAAAGAAGTGACGGTCGAGCGCCGTCCAAGGAACCGTATGCGCGACGCCGAAACGACCATCCCCGGCCGGGACGAAGAGAGGGGCATCGCCCTCGTCGTCGTCCTTCTCGTCCTGATCCTGTGCTCGATCCTCGCCCTGGAGATCAAGTCCACGGCGGTGCTCCACCTCCGCCTCGCGACGAACAAGCGCAACGATTTCCTCATGCGCGAGGCCATGCGCGGGCAGCTCGAGGTCATCAAGCAGGTGCTCCTCTACGACCTGAAGGAGAACCAGATCGAGTCGCTGGAGGACAGCTGGCTCGACGACCGGTACACGTCCTTCCAGGACGCGCCGGACCCGGACGAGGAGCGCGACCCGGAGGAGCCGATCTCCAGCACGGGGGTCGCCCTCGATGCGCGGGTCGAGGACGAGGCCCGGAAGTTCAACCTGAACAACCTCAACATCGAGGATGAGACGATCCGCAAGCACTGGGAGGAGGTCTTCGTCCGGCTCCTCCGGCTCTACCGGGAAGACCACGCCCAGTATTCGATCTCCCAGGGCAAGGCGGAGGAGCTCCTGGGGAACGTCCAGGAGTGGATGAAGCGCCAGGGGGACGACCTCGGCCTGCCGCCGCCATCGACGGCGGAGGAGAGCCAGGTCATGGTGACGCCGGACGAGTTGCTCCTCGTCAAGGGCTTCGACCGCGAGATGTTCTACGACCAGAAGCCGGAGGAGGACGGCGACCCGGAGATCCCGGGGCTCTACCGCTACCTCACGCTCTGGTCGGAGGGCCCGGTGAATCTGAACACGGCCGACGCGATCCTGGTCAAGGCCCTGTTCCGCGAGGAGGACGAGCGGGTCGCCGAGGACTTCCTCGCCTGGCGGGACGAGGAGGCGGAGGAGCAGGACGAGGACCTCGGCCTGGACGAGGACCCCGCGACCAACACCCTCAAGTCGATCGGCGACCTGAAGAACGTCGACGGGATCGACCAGGCCGTGGTGAACCGCAACCGGCTGGGCACGACGGGCACGGTGAGTTCCAGCCGCTTCTCGATCCACCTGGAGGGTGAGGACGAGAACGGCCTCCGCCGCCAGGAGCGCTGGGTCCTCCTCCGCAACCCGAAGGGCTTCCGCACGCTCCTGATGGAATCGAGAAACGACCCGGTGGTCGAAACCGACGAGGACGAAGAGGAAGAAGAGGAACACCGCTGACAGGCGTCGGTTTTTCACTCGCCGACGGAGGGAGGGCCCGCGCGGCCGCGTTTGCCCCGTATGAGGTAGACGCGGTCGATCTTTTTCTCCTTCACGGTGCGATCCGGCCTATCATTCCGGGTTCGCGAACCCCCGGAAGCCGATGCATCTCACCTGCCACGAAGACCTGTCGACCGAATCGCGGGACCGAATCGTCACGGCCGCGCTCGAAGCCGGACTCACCGCCCAGGCGGCGGGGCCCGGCGCGTACCTCCTCTTCGGCGACGGAGACACCGCCGGCCTGACGGAGCTGCCCGGGGTGACGGGCCTCGTCGACGGCACGCCGGACCTCTCCCTCGCCGCCCGCGCGGACCGGAGCGGGACCACCCCCGTCCGCGTAGGGGAAGTCTCGATCGGAACGGGGTTTACGGTCTTCGCCGGCCCCTGCGCCGTGGAGGACGAGGCGCAACTCATCGACCTCGCCCACCGCGTGAAAGCGGCGGGGGCGGACATGCTCCGCGGCGGCGCCTACAAGCCGCGGACGTCGCCGCTCTCGTTCCGGGGGCTCGGCGTCCGGGGCCTCGAGATCCTCGCCCGCGCCCGGGAGGAGACCGGGCTGCCGGTGGTGACGGAAATCGTGGACACGCAGGACGTGGCCGTCGTCTCCGAGCACGCGGACATGCTCCAGATCGGCGCGCGGAACATGCAGAACTACAGCCTCCTCGTGGCGGCCGGCCGTTCCGGGCTCCCCGTCTTCCTGAAACGGGGCATGGGCGCGACGATCGAGGAGATGATCGGCGCCGCCGGCTACGTCATGCTCGAGGGGAACCCGGACGTGGTCCTCTGCGAGCGGGGCATCCGGACGTTCAACGACGAACTGAGAAACACGCTCGACCTCGCCGCGGTCCCGGTGCTCCGCCACCGGTCGCACCTTCCGGTGATCGCCGACCCCTCCCACGCCCTCGGCCGGGCCGACTTCGTGCCCCCGATGGCGCTCGCCGCCGCCGCGGCCGGGGCGCACGGCATCATGCTGGAGGTCCACGACGAACCCCGCCGCGCGCTCTCCGACGGCCCCCAGGCCCTCGACCCGGACCTCCTTCCGG
>JBDLIY010000503.1:0-3017 GCA_039714635.1 Planctomycetota bacterium | reverse complement strand
CGCCGCCTGGACAAGGGTTTCGCTCATTTCGAGGCTTGGGCCGAAGACCTACAGGCGCAAGAAGACGAGGCGCGGCACAAGCTGGAGCGCCGGATCGTGCGCGAGGAGCGCTGGCTGCAGCGCGGCATCACCGCCCGGCGCCGGCGCAACCAGGGCCGCCTGGCCCGCCTCGAGGCGCTGCGCCGAGAGCGCGCCGAATGGCTGCGCCAGCCCGCGCCGGCGAAGCTCACGGCCGCCGCCAGCGGCCGGCGCAGCGATCTGGTGCTTGAGGCCGAGCACCTGGCCAAGGCCTTCACCGGGGCCGCAGGCGAGGAACGGCTCGTGCTCGACGACTTCTCGACCCGGATCCGGCGCGGCGAGCGGATCTTCCCGCTCTGGATCGTCGTCCCGATCGTGGTCACGTCGCCGCGGGTCCCCTCGATGTACTCCACCTCCGGGACCTCGGGGCCTTCGAGGACCAGGCCCTGCGTGGCGGCCTCCTCCTCGGTCATGATGTCGATGTCCCAGCCCACGAGCTTGGACGCGAGCCGGACGTTCTGGCCCTTCCGGCCGATCGCCAGCGAGAGCTGGTCCTCGTCGACGATGACGAGGGCCCGCTTCTCCTCGGGGAACAGCGTGATCGAGTCCACGTCCGCGGGCTTGAGCGCGTTCATCAGGAGCACTTCGAGAGAGTCGTTCCAGCGGATGATGTCGATCTTCTCTCCGCCGATCTCGTCGATGATGTTCCGGATGCGCGTTCCGCGCACGCCCACGCACGCCCCGATCTCGTCCACCTTCGCGTCGAGGCTCTCCACCGCGACCTTCGTCTTGTAGCCGGCCTCGCGGACCAGCTTGCGGAGGACGATCAGGCCCTCCGCCACCTCCGGCACCTCCAGCTCGAACAGCCGGCCGATCATGTCGGGGTGGGACCGCGAGAGGATGATCTTCACCTTCTGCGGCGTCTTCTTCACCTCGACCACGTAGGCGCGGATCCGGTCGCCGACGCGGTAGTTCTCGCCCCGGACCTGCTCGTGGCGGGGGAGGTAACCCTCTGTCTTGCCGAGGTTCACGACGATCGTCCCGCCCTCGACCCGCTGCACCTGGCCGTTCACCAGCATGTGGCGGTAGCGCTCGAACTCGTCGAAGACGACGTCGGCCTCCGCCTCGCGGATCCGCTGGATGATGACCTGCTTCGCGGTCTGGGCGGCGATCCGGCCCAGATCGATGGGGAGGATCTTCTCATCCCCTTCGTAGGCACGGACTTCCCCGGAATCCCGGTCGATCCGGACCCGGAGGTTCTCCACGGATCCGTACTTCCGCTTCGCGGCCGTCAGGAGTGCCTGCTCGAGCGAATCGAACAGAACCTCCTTGTCGATGTCCTTGTCGCGGTGGATCGCGTCGATCAGTCGAAGAAGTTCGCCGTTCATGTCCCGCCCCTGTCGCGGAATCCCTGTCGACCGGGACGCCGAAACAATCCCGATGCGCCCGATACGAAAGAAAGGTGGGCAGGGCCCACCTTCTCGCGAGGTCCGCCGCGCGAATGGGTAAGTCGATCATGTTCCTCGCGAGGCGGCGGGGGATCAAGGAAAAAGCCTATCCCCGGGTGGGTACGTCCGGGTCCGGATCTTCACGCGGAGGGAGCGGCGGCCGACCAGTCGCAGGCTGTCGGACACGACCGGTTCATGCCGGGGAACCCGTTCCGCCGACAGCCTGTCAGTCTTCGTCCTCGAAGTCGAGGTCGTCGATGTCGAAGTCGTCGTCGTCCTCTTCGTAGTCCTCGTCGAGGCCGTCGTCGTCCTCGAGGTCCTCGAGGTCGTCCTCCTCGTCCGGGACCTCTTCCTCGTCGAGGAACTCGGGTTCGTCCGTCTCGTCTTCCCAGTCGCCTTCGCCGTCGGCGTCGAGATCAAAGATCTCGTCCTCGTCGGAGGTCTCCTCTTCCTCTTCCCCGTCCGGGAGTTCCTCGTCCCCGGTGTCTTCGTCACTGCCGTCTTCGTCGCTGCCGTCTTCGTCGCCGGCTTCGTCGCCGGCTTCGTCGTCGTCGAGGTCCTCGTCGTCGTCCTCCTCGAGGTCGTCATCGATTTCCTCGAGGCCGTCGGGGATCTCCTCGAGGCCGTCCCCGAACGCGTCGTCGTCGTAGGAGGCGGCGATGGATTCTCCCATCGATTCCCCCATCGATTCCCGAATCGCGACCAGGAGGAGGAAGCGGGCCAGCTCTTCGTGCGGCCGGGTGGTGGCGTCGAGACTGCGATGCATCGGGAAACCTCGGATGAGTGACCTGCCTTGAGAACCCCTGGTTGCCGGGGCCGGCAACCGACGGCGTTTTTATCACGAACCCGGGGTGACTCCAGCAAAACCACAAGTGGTGGCGATCAAAAATCATCCGTCCGCGGAATCGCACCTGCTACGATTCGGGCCCCTTGTCCGGAGGCCCCATGACAGCACGCCTGCAGGTTGCTCTCGACTTCCTGAACCTGTCCGAGGCCCTTCGCTGCGCACGACTCGCGGTGCAGGGCGGTGTCGACATCCTCGAAGTGGGGACGCCGCTCCTCAAGTCCGAGGGACTCGAGGCGGTGCGCGCGCTCCGTAGCGAGTTCCCCTCGATGAAGATCGTCTGCGACACGAAGACGATGGACGCGGGGCGCACCGAGATGGAGGCGGCGGCGAAGGCCGGCGCCGACTACGCCGTCGTGATGGGCGCCGCGTCCGACTCCACGATCCGCGAATGCGTGGAGGCGGCGGCGAACTACGGCTTCCTCGTGGAGGTCGACCTCCTGGGTCTGGAAGACCCGGTGGGACGGGCCGTCCGTGCGGCCGAGCTGGGCGCCCACATCATCGGAATCCACTGCCCGATCGACGACCAGATGGAGGGACGTGATCCGTTCGACACCCTCCGGAAGGTCGCGGAGGCGGTCGACGTGCCCGTGGCCGTCGCGGGAGGCGTGAACTCCGAGACGGCGCCGGACGCCGTGGCCGCGGGCGCGTCGATCGTCATCGTCGGCGGCGCGATCAACAAGGCCGAGAAGGCCGACGAGGCGACG
>JBDLIY010000502.1:0-3018 GCA_039714635.1 Planctomycetota bacterium | reverse complement strand
GGCAGATCGACAGGGCCCGTTGGATCGCCCGCTTCTCGATTTCCTGCATCGGGAGGATGACGCCTTCCTCGCCGAGGGCGTCGTCCGCGGATCCGCCCGCGGGTTCCTCCTCCTGCTTCGCGCCCTCGAGGATGTGATCCGGCAGCATGTGCTCCGCCACCTGGGAGCCGGCGAACAGCACCACGATGCGCTCGATCATGTTCTCGATCTCCCGCACGTTGCCGGGCCAGTCCCAGGTCAGGAGAGAGCCCATCGCCTCCGCGGAGAAGTCGTAGAAGTACTTCCCGTACTTCGAGGCGAACTTCTCCAGGAAGTGGTTCGCCAGGAGCGGGATGTCCTCCTTGCGCTCCTTCAGCCGGGGCACCTCGACCGGCACCACGTTCAGCCGGTAGTAGAGGTCTTCGCGGAACGCGCCGGAGCGAACCGCCTCCAGGGGATCGCGGTTCGTCGCCGCGACGACGCGGACGTCGACGTTCTGGACGTCCTTCGACCCCAGCCGGCGGAAGCTCCGCTCCTGCAGGAAGCGGAGGAGCTTCGACTGCAGGTTGATGTCCATCTCGCAGATCTCGTCGAGGAAGAGCGTTCCGCCGTCGGCCTGCTCGCAGCTGCCGCGGTAGCGGGAAGTGGCGCCGGTGAACGCGCCGCGCTCGTGACCGAACAGCTCCGACTCCAGCAGGTCCTTCGGAATCGCCGCGCAGTTGATCGCCACGAACCGCTTCTTCGCGCGGGGCGACACGTCGTGAATCGCCTGGGCGACCAGCTCCTTCCCCGTGCCCGACGCCCCGGTGACGAACACCGTGACGTCCGTCTCCCCCACGTTCTCCACGATCGAGTAGATCGTCTGCATGCGGGGCGAGATCCCGATGATCCCCATGAACTGGCCGCGTCGCTGGTACTGGCTCTGCAGCTGGTTCACCTTGATCATCAGCCGGTGCAGGTGCGTCGCGTTCTTCAGGCTGATCTCGAGCCGTGTGAAGTCCACCGGCTTGCTGAGGAAGTCGAACGCTCCGCGCCGCATCCCGTCCGCGACGCTCGAGGGATCCTGCTCGGACGTCATGACGATCGTCGGCAGGAACTCGAACCGCTCCTTGACGTTCGCCACGAGGTCCCGGACCTCGTACCCGCGGATGTCCCCGTCGATCAGGATGACGTCGGGAATGTCGTGTGTGAGATGCTCGTGCAGGCCATGCCGGTCCAGTGTCGTGCTGACCTGGTATCCGGCGGCATCGAGACGCTCCCTGAGCTCATTGAGCGTCTCGGAGTTCCCGTCCACGAGCAGGACTCGGACATCACTCATGACGTTTCATGACCGGCGGCGACCCTCGCCGATCCCTCTCTACCCCAATGACTACTGCTTCCCGGATGCTCCCAGAGCCTCGACCGATTCGATGGCTTCGAGGGCCTGCTCCGACGACTCGTACGTGTCGAAGACGCGCAGCAGGCGCGTGATCTCGAGGACCGAGTAGACCTGCTCCCCGATGTTGGCGAGCTTCAGATCCCCTCCATCGGCGCGGAGCACTTTGAGCGCCGAAATGAGAGACCCGAGTCCGGAGGAATCGATGAAACCGACGCGCCCCATGTCGATGACGAGGCTTTTCCGCCCCTCACCGATGAGGCCTCGGATCTTCTCCTTGAAGTGCGCGCTCGAGTCGCCCTCGAGCGTGACGGACTCGGCGAACTCCAACACGAGCACCGAGCCGATCTGACGTCGGGTGAGCTCCATCCTTCTACCTCGCACGCCCCCGGTATTGGGGGTGCCGAGTTCTTATCTGCCGATGGAGCCCGTCAACTTGAGAGGAAATGAGTCCAGGTATGAGAATTGGGGGTTCAGGACAGCCCGGAAGCCTTATATGCAGCCAGTCCCGTATTGAGAATCTGCATGGCCCGCCGCATCGATTCGACATGGAGTACGAACGCGATCCGGATCTCGTCCCGCCCCAGCCCCGGCGTGGCGTAGAAGCCGGCCGCGGGCGCGACCATCACCGTCTCGCCGCTGTCGTCGAACTCCTCGAGGAGCCACCGCGCGAAGTGGTCGGCATCCTCGATCGGGAGCCGGGCCACGGCGTAGAACGCCCCGCCGGGGACGGGAGCGACGACGCCCTCGATCTTCGCGAGTTCCTCGAAGACGGCGTCCCGGCGCGCCTGGTACTCCGCGTGGACCCGTTCGAGGTACTCAGGCGGAGTGTCCACGGCCCGGGCGGCGGCCATCTGCTCGATCGTGGGCGGACAGAGCCGCGCCTGGCCCATCCGCAGGCACGCGTCGAGGATCTCCCGGTTCCTCGTCACCACGCAGCCGACCCGCGCCCCGCAGGCGCTGTAGCGCTTGGAGATGCTGTCAAGCATGACGGCCCGGTCGTCGATGCCGGAGAGAGTGAGCACCGACCTCGCCTTCCCGCCGTCGAACGCGAACTCGCGATAGACCTCGTCCGCCAGCAGGTACAGGTCCCGCTCGACGACGAGGTCGCGAAGAGCCATCAGCTCCTCGTCGGTGTAGACGTACCCGGTCGGGTTGTTCGGGCTGCAGATCATGATCGCCCGCGTCCTCGGAGTGATCTTCGCGGCCAGTTCGGCCACCGGCGGCAGCGCGAAGCCGTCCTCGATCCGGCAGGTGACCGGCACGACGGTGACCCCGGCCTCCATCGCGAAGCCGAGGTAGTTCGTGTAGAACGGCTCGGGGATGATGACCTCGTCACCCGGGTCGCAGACGGCGAGGAAAGCGAAGATGATGGCCTCGCTCCCCCCGGTCGTGACGACGATCTCGTCCGACGAGACCGTCACGTCGTGCCGCGCGTAGTAGCGCACGAGCTGATCCCGGTACTCCCACAACCCCGCGGAATGCCCGTACGCGACCACCTTCAGATCGTGTTCGCGGTAGGCCTCGAGGAACGCGTCGGGGCTCTCGATGTCCGGCTGCCCGATGTTGACGTGGTAGACCGTGATCCCCCGCCGCTTCGCCTCCTCGGCGTAGGGAACGAGCTTGCGGATCGGGGACGGCGGCATGGCCGCGCCGCGTTGCGA
>JBDLIY010000501.1:0-3030 GCA_039714635.1 Planctomycetota bacterium | reverse complement strand
CTTCGACGGGGATTCCCTCGTCGCCGCCGCGAGGCTCGCCAACCCCGCCGCCGACCCCGCGACCGCGCTCGGTTTCGACGCCTCCGTCATCGACGCCTCCACCATCGACGTCTCAGGGGCGGAGCGCGCCGCCGTCAGCGTCAACGATCCACTCCTCGAAGCCTTCCTCTCCGGTTCCGGCCGCGGGACGCCCGTGCTCGGGCGCGACCTCCCGCTCCTCATGGAGAACCGCTACCGGGACCCCTCGGAGACCGGGCACGATCGCCTCGCCGCCGCCGCCGCCGCCCACGAGGACGCCGGGGGCGCCGCGGTGATCGTGGACCTGGGCAGCGCGGTCACGGTGGACGCCGTGGACGGCGACGGCGTCTTCCTCGGGGGAGCGATCGCTCCCGGCCGGCCGGCCCTCGTCGCCGGTCTCGCCGCCGCGGCTCCGGGTCTCCCTCCTCCGGGGGCGGCCGAGCCGGCGCCCGGGCTCCCGGCCTCGACCGAGGACGCGATCCGCGTCGGGATCGACCACGGCCTCGCGGGGATCGTCACGCGGCTGGTGGGGGACGCGAGGGAGGAAACGGGCGCCGCGACCCCGGTCTTCCTGACGGGCGGAGACGCGGCTTCCGTCGCTCCGCGGCTCCCTTTCGAAACGACGATCCGTCCCCACCTCGTCCTCGACGGGGTCCGCATCCTGTATGCTCGGGCGCGCGCATGACGACAGGAACCCCATGCATCTGATCTCGCTCTCCGAAACCGACCCCCGGCGGATCGCCGGGCTGATCGACGCGCCCGCGAAGACGAAGCGGGCGGCGGGGGGCGTCGTCGTCCTCCTCGACTTCCTCCCGCTCGGCCCCTGCGGGCTGGCGCTCCGCGCCGCGGCGGCCCGCGCGGGCCTGACGTTCGTCACGGGTGCGGAGATCCTGCCCGGATTCCCGGCGAAGACGGACCTGCTGGCCGCCGCCCGCCACGCGGGGGCGTTCGCGGACGCCGTCCTGGTGCGCCACCCGCTGACCGGGGCCGCGCGCGCCGCGGCGGCCGTCTCCGCGGCGCCCGTGCTCTCCCTCGGGGACGGGACCGGGGAGGACGCCGTCTCCGGCATCGCCGAGCTCGCCGCGCTCGCGGGACGGCTCGACGGACTGGCCGGGCGCAGCGTGGCGCTCTGCGGCGACCTCCGCCGGAACCGGACCGCCCACGCGCTCGCCGGCGGCCTGCTGGCGGCGGGGGCCCGGACGCTCCTCGTCCCCGCGAAGGGCGCGGCCCCGGAGGACGGCTTCCTCGATGCGCTGGCGCGGCGGTTCGGCTCCCACCCGGTCCGCTTCGAGGCGCGGACGATGTCGTCGCTCCTCGACATGGTGGACTCCTGGCTGCTGACGCCGGACCTCGATCACCAGCTGGACCTCTTCGCGGACGTCGTCACCTCGTCGAAGTCGGAGCGCCGCGCGGTGCGCCACCAGGTCCGCGAGGTCCACGCGCTCTGGGTCGCCGCCCCGCGCGACGACCGGGGCGAGCCGCGCGGCCGGCCGGCGAACGGGTCGGGGCTGCCGGGGCGGGACCCCGACGGACGCATCCTCATCTCCCCGGCCGAGCCGTGCGCCGCGGAGGAGACGGATCCCGCGGAGGACGCGCCGGCGCGCGTCGCCGCGCTCGCCGCCCTGCTGGTCGAGGCCGCCGCGGGCGGAGTTCCCGCGTCCCCGCTGCCGGAAGAGGCCTACGTCGCGGCGGAGGGAGCCCGGTGCGAGCGGTCGACGTGCGTGGCCTGCCGGGAGCCGGCCCGCGTCCCCGCGGCGTTCGTCGTGACCCGCACCGACCCCGTCCTCCTCACCTGCGCTTACTGCCACGCGCGCCGTCAGGCCCGATTCGTGGGCAGCCGCGTGGAACGCCGCTACCATCAGCTCACGTCCGGCCAGGTGCGGAAGATCAAGCGGAAGAACACGGTCTTCTTCGCCACCGAGGCGGAAGCGAGGGCGGCGGGGTTCGTCCCCTCCAAGGTGTGAAGCCCGGGAAGCCGGGCGGTCGAGAAGGACGGGAGCACACATGACACTCCGGCGGATCGCAGGTGCGGATGTTCTCTGCCCGGGCACCGGGCTCGACGGGAAGCGGGATCTCTGGATCGAGGACGGGATCCTCCGGCTCGCGCCGCCGGCCCGGGAGGCGGACGAGACGATCGACGCGGACGGCCTGCTCGCCGTGCCGGGCTTCATCGAGCTGCACGCCCACCTGCGCGAACCCGGCTTCACGGAGTCGGAGACGATCGCCACGGGGCTCGCGGCGGCCCTCGCCGGGGGCTACACCGCGGTCTTCTGCATGCCGAACACGAGGCCGGCGAACGACGAACCGGCGGTGACGAAGCTCATGCTCGACGCGGCGAAGGACTCGCCGGTGCGGCTCTTTCCCGTGACGGCCGCGACCCGCGGGCTGGGCGGGACGGAGCTGGCGGACTATGCCGCGCAGCGGGAAGCGGGCGCGGGCGGCGTCTCCGACGACGGCCTCCCGATCCTCGACGACGACGTGATGCGCCGGGCGATGGCGGCGGCGGCGGCGGCTGGTCTCCCGATCATGGACCACGCGACCCATCACCCGGCGCCCGGCGGCGGCGTGATCCACGACGGCCCCCGCGCGGCGGAACTCGGCGTGCCCGGCCTGCCCCGCGAGGAGGAGGACGAGCTGATCCGGCGCAACGTCCGGCTCTCCGCGGAGACGGGCTGCCCGGTTCACATCACCCATATCTCCACGGCCGGGGGTGTGGCCGCGGTCCGGGACGCGCAGGCTCGCGGGCTCCCCGTCACGGCGGAGGCGGCGCCGCACCACCTGCTCCTCACCGACGCGGACGTGACGGGGCCGGACTTCAAGATGAATCCGCCGCTGCGCGAGGAGAGCGACCGCACCGCGGTCGTCGCCGCCCTCGCCGACGGGACGATCGGCGCCGTGGCCACGGATCACGCTCCGCATTCCCCCGAGAAGAAGGCCCGGGGGCTCGCGACCGCGCCGTTCGGAGTGATCGGCATGGAGTCCGCCTTCGCCGCGGTCTACACCGGCCTCGTC
>JBDLIY010000500.1:0-3038 GCA_039714635.1 Planctomycetota bacterium | reverse complement strand
GTCGACCTGACCGTCATCTGCGTGAACAACTACACGTACGGGATGACGGGCGGCCAGGTGTCGCCGACGACGCCGTCGGGCGGGATGACGACGACGACTCCCTACGGCAACCTGGAGGAGCCGTTCGATCTCTGCCGCCTGGCGATCGGCGCGGGCGCCCCCTACGTCGCGCGGTGGACGCCGGGCTTCCCCTACGAGACGACGGACGCGATCGAGAACGCGATCGCAAAGCCCGGTTTCAGCTTCGTGGAGATCCTCGCGCCGTGCCCGACGGGCTACGGCAAGGAGAACCGCCTCCGCGAGGCGAAGGACGCCTGGGACTGGTATCGCGAGAACTCGATCACGCGCGCGAAGCTGCTCGAGATGCCGCCCGAGGAGCGCGCGGCGAACGAGAAGGTCGTGGTGGGAACGCTCTACGAGGCCGACCGGCCGGAGCTGACCGCGCGGTGGAAGGAGTTCGTCGGAGGGCTGGCGGAGTAGCGTCGGCCTGGCGGGGCCCCGGCGCGAGCGCGATGAAGCGATCCGAAAAGACCCACGCCACACTTGACCGGCGGCATGCGGCGGCGAAATCCCGGAAGGCGATGTCCGTGCTGCGCGACTTCGTCGTGTCGGGGGAAGCAGACCTGCTGGACATCGGTACGGGCTCGGGCGCCATCGCGCATGAACTGTCCCGGCACTTCCCGTCAGTGACGAGCGTGGACGTCGACGATGAGCGGATCGTCTCCGGCTCGTATCGGTTCGTGAGGGTCCGCGACGCGGTCCTGCCGTTCGCGGACCGGTCTTTCGACGTCGTCCTCAGCAACCACGTGATCGAGCACATGCCTGAGCAGCGGGAGCATCTCCGGGAGGTGCACCGGGTGCTCCGGGACGGGGGAGTGTGCTACCTCGCGACGCCGAACCGGTACTGGTTCATCGAGACGCACTTCCGGCTTCCCCTGCTCTCGTGGCTGCCGGCGCCCTTCGCGAACGTCGTCACGAGGATCGTGCGGGGGCGGGAATACGATATCCATCCCCTGAGCTTTCGGAAGCTCCGGGACCTCGCGAGGGACTTCGAGGTGATCGACGTCGCGAGCGAGGTCATCCGTGACCCCGAGCGGTACCGGCTCGACGTCATGAAGCTGATCCAGCCCCTGGTCCGGAGGTTGCCGGGACCGGTTCTGCGGATGCTGAGGTTCCTCTATCCGACGTTCATCGTGATCCTCCGGAAGAGATGAGTGCGGCACCCGGCTCCGTCGGCCTTCGCGCACGTTCCGGTGAGACGAGGGGCTAAACTGCTCCGACCCCGAGGAGGCCAGTCCATGATGCGACCGCGAACCACGATCCTCGCTCTGCTCCTCGTCGGCCTGGCGGCCGGCGCGGCGCACTCCGGTCCCGCCCACCCCTCCATCGGCGTCTGCACGCGGAAGGAGGAGTTCGCGAAGCGGCAGAAGGCCCTGGACGGCCTCGTCGCCGCGCTCTCCGCCACCGGGAAGGAATCGAAGGCGAAGGGCCTCCGGAAGAAGCTCGTGAAGGCGGCCGAGAAGGACATCGAGTGCCTGATGCGCTACCGCGAGAAGGCCCTCGTCCCCGTCTTCGCGGGGGTCGTCAAGTCCTCCCGGCGGTGGTTCACCCGGACGCGGGCGCTCTACGCCATCAAGATGCTCGGCGACCGCGCGGGCGTGCCGGCGGCGATCGACGCGCTGTCCGACAAACACGACATGGTCCGCGAAGCCGCGGCGGCCGCGCTCGGCCACCTGGGGGGCGAGGAGGCGGTGAAGGCCCTGGTCGCGCGGCGGGAGAAGGAGAAGGACCCGTTCGTCGCGGCCACGATCGAGGCCGCGCACAAGCTGGCGACGGCGGCGAAGCGGCCCTACGACGTCTACGCGGGCGGCGAGGTGTGGAAGGAGGACCTCGTGGGCCCGGAGGGCGCCCGCCGCGTGGCCTGGGCGTGGGTCGTCAAGGGGAAGAAGCTCTTCAACCGCTACGACGCGAAGACCCTCGAGGTCCCCGTCGCGACGGAGTTCTCCTACCCGATCGCGCGCTACGAGGAGGATCTGTTCGCGGGTTATCCGCGCAACTCCTTCGGGGCCGGCGGCACCCACGCCGGCGAGGACTGCGCCTGGTTCCGCGAGGGCTCCGGGTACTACGCGATCGCCGACGGCGTCGTCCGGATGGTCCAGGGCGGCGGCGGGGACTGGGGCTTCCTGGTCGCGATCGAGCACCGCCTGGCCGACGGCCGCTACCTGACCGCCGTCTACGGCCACATGGCCTGGGACGTCCTCGTCGAGCCGGGGGATCTCGTCACGGCCGGCCAGCGGATCGGCAGCCAGGGGCTCTCCACGAGCGTGGAGAACGGCGGCTACGGCTCCCACGTCCACTTCGGCATCGGCGACGGCCCGTTCCGCCGGCCGGACGGCGTGGCGGCCGGGGACGAGGTCACGGTCGACCTCGAGGACGGGAAGACCGCGCGGCTCCCCGTTCTCCGTCTCGTCTACGCCGCGGAGAAGAAGAACTCCTTCGGCTGGCCGCTCACGGCGATGGTCGTCCGCCGGCCGGACGGCACCGAGCAGACGGTGGTGGTCCCCGAGCAGGAGCTCTCCCACGAGATCCGCTGGTTCCAGGCCTACGTGAAGGACTGCCGCGGCTGGAAAAACCCCCAGAAGCTCCTGCCGGAGCTCGTGAACGGGAAGAAGTAGTCCCGGCCGTGGGACGCGGGACACAATCCTCCATGCGAGAGCGCGAACCGTCAGCCGAGTCCGCCGCCCCGGCCCCGAGCCGGACCTCGAAGGTCGTGACCATCGCCGCCGCGCACGCGGCGCACGACACCTACAGCGCGTTCCTGCCGCCGCTCCTGCCCGTCTTCATCGAGAAGCTCTCGCTGGCCCGGGCCGAGGCCGGCCTGCTGGTCGTGTTCCTCCAGGGCCCCTCGCTCCTCCAGCCGCTGATCGGCCGCCTGGGCGACCGGCGCGACCTCCGCGCTCTCCTCGTCCTGACGCCGGCCGTCACGGCGGCGGCCATGTGCCTGCTCGGCATCGCGTCGGGGTTCGCGGGCCTGGCCG
>JBDLIY010000499.1:0-3052 GCA_039714635.1 Planctomycetota bacterium | reverse complement strand
CCGCCGTGAGCAGCCGCCCGGCCACGTCGCTGACGAGCAGCGCGACGGAGTTCCTGCCGAAACGTCGGAGGGTCTCGTCCGGCCGGTCAGGCATCCCGGTACACCTCGAGGGTCTCGCGGGCGGTCCGCTCCCAGGTGAACTCACCCGCCCGGCCGACCCCGCGCTCGCTCAGACGGTCCGCGAGGTCATCGTCTTCCGCCACGCGGACCAGCGCGTCCGCCCACGCCGCTTCGTCCTCCGGCGGAGCGAGGAGCGCGGCGTCCCCGGCGACCTCCGGGAGCGCACCGGCGTCCGAGGCGATCACGGGGGTTCCCGCGGCGAACGCCTCCAGCACCGGCAGGCCGAAGCCCTCCCAGCGCGAAGGCATCACGAGAGCCGTCGCGGCCCCGAGGGCGGCGGTCTTGACTTCGGGCGGAAGGAACCCCGGCGTCGCGACCGGGGCCCGGCACCGCGCCAGTTCCTCGTGGAGTTCCTCCATCGCCCAGCCCGGCCGGCCGGCCAGCAGGAGCCCGAACGGCTCGTCGAGGCGGGCGGCGGCGCGATCGAGCGCGCGAACCAGGAGCGGCAGGTTCTTCCGCGGCTCGAGCGTCCCGACGAAGAGGAAGAACCGGTCCGGGAGACCCCACGATCGCCGGAGCTCCGCGAACTCCGCCTCCGGTACGGCCTCCGCGGCGGGCGGCACGCCCTCGGGGACGATGACGACCCGGTCCGGGGCCACGTCGAAGAGTTCCACCACGTCGTCCCGCGTGGCGCGGGAGACGGCGATGATCCGGTCGGCGCGCCCGACACATCGGCCGATCCAGCGGGCGTAGCGGTGGGGGACCGGGATCTCGTCCGCCAGCTTCACGAACGCCAGGTCGTGGACCGTGATCACGACCTTCGCCCGCCGTGTCGGCGGGGCGAGGAAGTTCGTCCCGTGGTGGACGTCGGACGCCCCGAACAGCGTCTCCAGGCGAGGCCGGCCGAACGCGTGCTGCGTCCGGAGCAGCAGGCCGTGGGGGAGGAAGCGGTTCGCCGTCACGTCGACCCCGCCTCCCAGGAGCCGCCGGATCTTCCCGTGCCAGCCGGGGTGGCGGAAGGCGTGGACGACGAGGCGGATCTCGTCGGGGGAGGCGATCGGGAGGAGGGCCCGGACGAGTTCGAGGGTGTAGGTCCCGATCCCGGTCCGGTCCCCGATCGCGGCGGTGAAGTCGACGGTGATCTTCAAGCGGGACGATCCCTCCCGGAAGGCCCGGGAGGGATCATAACCCGGAAGACTCTACCGCACCTGCACCACCACCCCGTCGAGCAGGAAGTCGACCTTGCCGAGGGCGAGCATCTTCGCGACCTTGCCCTTCTTCGCGGCGAGCTCGAAGTACTCGTCGGAGAAGAGCTTCACCGTTCGCCGCTTCGCGTCCTTCGGCAGCTCGGCCTGGATCCAGACGTCGCCCTTCTTGTAGAACGCCGTCCCGTCGACCAGGCGCAGGGCCTTCTTCGCCTGCTCGCGGCCCGCGTCCGGCACGTAGCCCGGGTCGGCGTCGCCCGGCCGCGCGCCCTTCAGCTTCGCCGCCTCCTTGCTGGCGCCGACGGCCTTGTCCCCGGTGGAGCGGCGGAGACCCTCCTCGGCGGCTTCCCGCTTCTTGCCTTCGACCGAGCCGAACGCCTCGTCCTCCTCCTCGACGGGTGCGCCGGATCCGCCCATGTCACCTCCGGCGTCGTCTCCCGGAGCCCCGCGCTTGTTCCAGCCGCCGGCCCGCCCGCCGCCGCTCGAGCCGCCGCTGCCGGCTGGCGCGGGAGTGCCCGGAGGCGGCGGTCCGTGGCGATCACGGGCCGCGAGCCGACGGTTCGGCTGGTCCTCCAGCACGAGGAACGAGGTGTACGGCGTCACGATGCCGTGGAGCTTCGCCAGCCGCACGACCTCGTCCTTCAGCTCCTTCGTCTCGCCGTGCAGGCGGATCTGGTCGATCAGGTAGCCGCACTTCCGGATCGCCCAGAGGCGGGAGAGGAAGGACTGGCCCGGCACCTTCGCGCCGAACGTCATCTCGTGGGTGATCGTCTTCGTCTCGCCGGCGACCTTCCCGGTCAGTTGCGCGGCCGAGGCGCCGGAGCCCGCGTAGCGGCCCACCACGACCATCTGCGAGCCCTTGAAGAGATCGGGCAGCCGCTTCGGGTAGACGTCGCGCACCTTCACGCCCGTGAACGAAAGGACGAGGTCGGAAAGGACCGGGCTCGACACCTTCGTGTAGAAGGACGAGATCCGGAACTCCAGGTCCTCGCCCTCGGCCACGTAGTCGCGGCTGCCGCGGTGGTTCTCCGCCAGCTTGTCGAGCAGGTGCGTGTTCACGTCGTTCCCGACCCCGAACACGAACAGCCGCAGATTCTGCCGGTTCTTCTTCGCCACGTTCGCGAGGATCATCTCCTCGCGCGTCTCCCCGATCGTCGGCAGGCCGTCCGTCAGGAAAACGACCATGTACGGCTGGTCGGCGGGGGGCGCCATGTCCAGCGCGACGCCGAGCGCCTCGTCGATCGCCGTCCCGCCGCTGGCCGACATGTTCGCGAGGAACTCCACGGCCTTCTTCGTGTTCGCCTCGTCGGCGGGTTGCAGGCCGTCGAACAGCCGATCGGCCTCCGTGCTGAACGGCACGACGTTGAACCGGTCCCCGGGCCGCAGCGACTGGACGCAGAACTTCAGGGCGGCCCGCGCCTGCTTCATCTTCTCGCCCTGCATCGAGCCGGACTTGTCGACGACGAAGCAGATGTTCTTCGGAACGACCTTGTCGACCGTGACGTTGGGGGAGAGCAGCATCATGAAGTAGCCGTCGGCGTCTGCGTCCGGCCGGTGCGTCAGGAAGTTCAGCGCAAACTCGTCCTTTGCCAGCGCGTAGTAGAGCAGCAGGTCGCGGTCCGGCGTGACATTGCGATCCTCGTAGCCCACCTTGACGTGGTTCTCGGACTTCCGGACGACCTCCACCCGGTGCGTCGGGCAGGTGACGTTCTTCACCGCGGTCGTGCCCTTGATGTCCACCAGCACGGAGACGTCCTGCAGCGGCCGGCTCGAGAACTTCTCCGTGT
>JBDLIY010000498.1:0-3055 GCA_039714635.1 Planctomycetota bacterium | reverse complement strand
GGGGATGCGTCGACCGGTCTGGCCCTCGCTGGCCGCGGCGGCGGCGCTGGTGCTGATCGCCCTGATGCCCGTTCTCCTGGCGGAGTCTCCGCCGACGGCTCAGACCGATACGGACCTCCTCGTGAGCCATGTCCTGCCGAGGAACGGACAGGAAGTGGGGGGGGACCGCTTCGTCACCGTCGACGGCGAGGTCGTGGTCCGGGATGGCTACGGCGGTGCCGCCGGCGGCGGTGGCGGCGGCTCGGTCCTGATCCGCGGGACGACCGTCCTCCACTTCGATGACGTCACGAACGGCCTCGAGGACAACGCGACCTACGGATACGACAACCGTCCGATCGCGAAACTCCCGGCGAAGCCCCAGGGGCCGCCGGCGCAGAATCCGTCCGCGGGCGTCTTCTTCGGCAAGAACGGCGACGAGGACTACCGGGGCCGGACGGAGAATGTGTTCCGGGTGGCCGGGGGCAACGGGACGGCAGGAGAACTGAAGCCGATCCCGTCTGACCGGACCTTCTTCGGGGGGACCCACTTCGGTCTGTCCGAGACCTACGAGAGTGCGCTCAAGAACAACGACAGCCTCCGCCGGGACCGCGAACACAATACCGAGCAGTACGACGCCGTCGCCGAGGCGGACTACCGCGACCCGCGGCACGAGCCCCTCTCCACGTTCTCCATCGACGTGGACACGGCGGCCATGGCGAACGTCCGGCGCTTCCTCGCCGCCGGGCATCTCCCGCCCGCGGGCGCCGTCCGGATCGAGGAGATGATCAACTACTTCTCCTACGACTACCCCGAGCCGACCGGCGACCAGCCGTTCTCCGTCACCACCGAGGTCGCCGACTGCCCGTGGAACCCGGGCCACCGCCTCGTCCACGTCGGCGTCCAGGGAAAGCGCATGCTCGCCGAGGAGATCCCGGCGCGCAACCTCGTCTTCCTCCTCGACGTCTCCGGCTCCATGAGCTCGCCGAACAAGCTCGCCCTCGTCAAGCAGGCCATGACGCTGCTCACGGCCCAGCTCCGCGACGTCGACCGGGTGGGAATCGTGGTCTACGCCGGCGCGTCCGGCGTGGTCCTCGAGCCGACCTCCGGCGCGAATTCCCAGGCGATCCTCGGGGCGATCGACCGGCTGAGCTCCGGCGGATCGACGAACGGCGGGGCCGGGATCCAGCTGGCCTACGACCTGGCGCAGAAGTTCTACGACGCCGAGAAGATCAACCGCGTCATCCTCGCCACCGACGGCGATTTCAACGTCGGCACGACGTCCCGCGACGAGCTGGTCACGCTCATCGAAGAGAAGCGGAAGACGGGGATCTTCCTCACCGTCCTCGGTGTCGGCACCGGGAACCTCAAGGACTCCCAGATGGAGATGCTGGCCGACAAGGGGAACGGCAACTACGCCTACCTGGACTCGGTAGCCGAGGCGCAGAAGGTGCTCGTCGCTGAGGCCGGCGGCACGCTGGTCACGATCGCGAAGGACGTGAAGATCCAGGTCGAGTTCAACCCCGACAAGGTGGGCGCCTACCGCCTGATCGGCTACGACAACCGGGTCCTCGCCGCGCGCGACTTCAACGACGACACGAAGGACGCCGGCGAGATCGGCGCCGGCCACTCCGTCACCGCCATCTACGAGATCGCCGGCCCCGAGGAGAGGGGAAACCTCGTGGACCCGCTCAAGTACCAGAAGCCCTACGTGCCCGGCGACCGGAACTACGGGGACGAGGTCCTGACCGCCAAGCTCCGCTACAAGAAGCCCGACGGCGACAAGAGCATGCTGCTCGAGTACCCGCTGAAGGACCCGGGGGAGGTCTCGTTCGGCGCCGCGTCGCGGGACTTCCGGTTCTCGGCCGCGGTGGCGGCGTTCGGGATGCTGCTCAAGGACAGCCGGCACAAGGGGCAGTCGAGCTACGGGATGGTGGAGGAGCTGGTGCACTCGACGCTGGGGGAGGACCCGTTCGGCTACCGGAAGGGACTTCTCGACCTGGTGACGAAGGCGAAGGCGCTCGCGTCGCGCGATCGGGACTGAACCTCTCTCCGCCGACTTTGCGCGGGGTCGTGGCGGGGGATAAACTCCTCTTGCCATGACCCCGTACACGATTCTCCAGTTGAAGTACCTCGGTCTCGCCTTCCTCGTCGCCGGGATCCTGTTCTGGGGGACCGGCCGGTCGAAGACGCTGCGCGCCAGCCTGATCCTCCGGCTGATCGTCACCGAGGCGCTGCTCGGAGGGGGCGGGGCCGTCGTCTTCCTCTCGCTCGCGAGTCAGTTCGCGATGACGCGGGCGTTCGGCGTCGTGGCGGTCCTCTTCTACGGCGGGGCGCTCTGGATGCCGCTCTTCGCGCTCTTCTCCGCGCGGCGGGGGACGCAGACCCGCCTGGTCGGGGTCCTCGCCGCCCTGCTGGTGCTCGCCCTCGGCTTCGACTCCTTCTTCCTCGAGCCGAACCGGCTCGTGCTGCGGGAGGAGCGGATGCCGCTGGCCGGCTGGACGGAGGAGAGACCGTTTCGGCTGGTCCACGTCTCGGACCTGCAGACGGTCGGTCGGTGCTTCCGTGAGAATCGGGCCGTCCGGATGGTCAACGGGCTCAAGCCCGACCTGATCGTCGTGACCGGTGACTTCGTGTCGGGGCCCTGGTCGGACCCGGGGCCGGCCGTCGAGGCGGCGCGCGCGTTCCACGGGGCGCTCCGGGCGCGCCTCGGCGTCGTCCTGATCCCGGGTCACTCGGAGCCGGACCGGGTCCGCGAGGACGTCGTCCGCGACCTCGGTGTGACGTACCTCGTGAACGGAGACCTGCGGTTTCCCCTCGGCGGGGGACGGGAGCTCGTGCTCTGGGGCATCGATTCGATCTACCCCGAGCTGCCGCCGGCGGACCTCCGGAAGAACCCGGACGACTTCGTCGTGGTGGCGAGCCACGTGCCCGACTTCATCCTGCAGTTGGAGGAGCACGACTTCGACCTCCACCTGGCCGGCCACACCCACGGCGGGCAGGTCGTGATCCCGGGGTTCGGACCGCCGCTGACGCTGTCGAAGCTGCCCCGCGAGTATGCGTCGGGAATGCGGCGGTG
>JBDLIY010000497.1:0-3069 GCA_039714635.1 Planctomycetota bacterium | reverse complement strand
GTGAGAGCAAGTCAGCCCTCGCAGCCGTCCCAGCAGTATGTGCAGAGCTTCTCCTTCGGCAGGCCGATCGCCTCGATCATGTCCGGCAGCGCCTGGTACCGGAGCGACGTCAGGCCGAGGCGGAGCCGGATCCGCTCCACCATCGCGCACTGCTTCGCGGAGCCGGTCTCGGCGTAGTCGCACACGCTGCCCGCGTCGTCGCCCAGTTCCCGGATCGCGCGCCGGCCGGCGAGGTCGTACTCCGACTTCGACCGCGAGAAGTTGAGGTACTTGCAGGCCCGGATGAGCGGCGGGCAGGCCGGCCGCATGTGGACCTCCTCCGCGCCCGCCTCGAAGAGCAGCCGGATCGTGTCCTGCAGCTGGGTGCCGCGCACGATGGAGTCCTCGACGAAGAGCATGCGCTGCCCCTTGACGAGTTCCATGATCGGGATGAGCTTCATCCGCGCGACGACGTCGCGGACCGCCTGGTCCTGGGGCATGAAGCTGCGCGCCCAGGTCGGGGTGTACTTCACGAACGGCCGGCGGAACGGCACGCCGGCCTCGGATGCGTAGCCGATCCCGTGGGCGGTCCCGGAGTCCGGGATGCCGGCGACGAGGTCGATCGTGAGGTCGTCGCGCCGGGCCAGCGCGGCGCCGCAGCGGTTCCGGGAGGCCTCGACGTTGATCCCCTCGTAGCTCGACGCCGGGTAGCCGTAGTAGACCCAGAGGAACGAGCACATCTGCATGCGCTCGCCGGGCTCGTCGATCGTCTCGGCGCCCTCCGCGGTGACGAGGACGGTCTCGCCCGGCCCGAGGTCCCGGACGGTCGAGTACTCGAGGTTGGGGAAGGCGCAGGACTCGGAGGAGACGGCAAAGGCGCCGTCCTTCGATCCGAGGATGATCGGCGTACGCCCCAGGCGGTCGCGCGCGGCGTAGATCCCCTCGTCGGTCAGCAGCAGCAGCGAGCAGGAGCCGTCGATTCGCTCGCGCACGGCGCGGATCCCGTCGGCGAACGAGGTCTCGCGGTTGATGACGGAGGCCACGAGTTCGGTCGGGCTGAGTCCTCCTTCGAAGCTCTCCGCGAAGTGCGTCGACTTCGACGAGAACGCCTCGGCCGAGAGTTCTTCGGCGTTCGTGACGACGCCGACGGTCACGATGGCGTAGACGCCGAGGTGGGAGCGGATGACGACGGGCTGGCAGTCGGTGTCGCTGATGACGCCGATGCCGGACTGGCCGGCCAGTCGGCCGAGGTCCCCTTCCATCGACGTCCGGAACGGCGAGTTCCGGATGTCGTGCACGGCGCGGACGATGCCGTCGGTCCCGAGCCCGGCCATCCCCCCGCAGGAGGTGCCGAGGTGGTTGTGGTAGTCCGTCCCGAAGAAGACGTCCCGCGCGCAGTCCGACGTGGATGCGACCCCGAAGAATCCGCCCATTGCCACCTCCTGTGAATGCCCGGAGCCATCATGCCCGAATCACCAAAGAACGACCAGCCCGCGTCTCCTCCATACGGTGTCAGGGCAAAACGCGCACCTTCGGATCTGCCCCATAGGTTGTCAGGCAATCCCTGCGCAGTCAGCCCCGGCGACCGATGATCGTCCCCCGCCCCTCGTCGTCGAAGCTCACCTCGAACCCGGCGTCCGTGAACGCCGCCGTCATCTCCTCGAGGGAGTGCAGCCGCAGCCGGTGCTGCTCCGTGAAGTGCTCGACGCCGACGTCTCTCCGGACGACGAGCCAGTGGAAGTCGAGGATCGTCACGTTGTCCTCGTGGCGCGTGATGTTCGCCCGGCAGAGCTTCAGGTCGTCGTCCTCGTACGTCTGGAGGTACGGCTCACCGGTCAGCGCGTTCTCCGGGAAGATCCAGGGCTGCACGATTGCGACCCCGCCCGGCCGGACGGCGCGCCGCATCGACCGCACGGTCGAGCGAAGCTCCTCGAGCGTGACGGCGTAGCCGATCGAGGAGAAGAGGAGGAGCACGGCGTCGAAGGGCTCGTCGACCGCAAAGTCGCGGAAGTCGGCGCGGGAGAGCGGCATCTCGCCCAGCTTCGTCCGCGCGATGGCGAGCATCTCGTCGCTGAGGTCCGAGCCCGAGACGTCGTACCAGTCGCGCAGGTGAACGAGGAAGTTGCCCGTCCCGCACGCCGTCTCCAGGACCCGGGAGCCGTCGGCGACCCCCGCTTCCCGCAGGAAGCCACGGACCTTCTCCGCCTCGGCGCGGTAGTCCTTGAAGTCATAGATCCGGTCGTAGAGTTCCGCGCGTTCGCCGTAGAGCACGATGGCCTCCCGTTTCCGGATCGTACCGAAACCCCCGCGGGAGGTTCACCGACCTACTGCACCTTCGCCCAGATGTAGTTCCAGATCGCGATCAGGTCGCCGATGGCGTCCGCGAAGATCTGCCGCGTCAGCGCCGGCAGCTGGGCGTCGTCCCGCGTCTGCGGCGTGGCGACGGGGAAGAGGATCCGCCCCCGGTCCTTCGCCGTGACGCAGATGTCGATCAGGAAGCCCATCAGCCTGCCGTCCGGGATCGTCGGCACCTTGACCGCGCCGGTCTTCTTCGCATCGTCGAAGGTGAAGGTGACCTGCGGCGAGTACGCCGTCGGCCCGGACGTGTGCTTCGCCCACTCGGGACGCACGTGCCCCTCCTTCACGGCGACCGGCGTCACGGCCTTGTCCCACAGTTCCTCCAGCTTCGCGTGGGCGTCGCTCCGCATGTAGTTGCCCGCGGGCTTCCCGCTCCCCCGCCGGCGACTGGGCTGGGAGCCGCGGGAGTCGGACGGCGGGTCGTCGCGCAGGTCGCAGTGCATGGGCACGTGGGCGTCCGTGACGTAGTGGCTGAGCAGCAGGAACTGGTAGGCGATCTGCTGCTTCGTGAAGTGGTCGTTGTAGTCGCGCATCTTCGCCATGGCGACGACGTCCTGCGCGATGTGGTCGACGCGATACGGCAGCCCCCCGCCGAAGCGGTGGTAGTCCATGCCGTTCACGGTCTTGACGACCCGGCCGGTCATCCCGTGGTTCGGGAACTCGTCGTCGGTGAACAGCTTGAAGATGTGGTACGGGTCGTTGTCCTTGAGGACATCGTCGGGAATCCACGTC
>JBDLIY010000496.1:0-3071 GCA_039714635.1 Planctomycetota bacterium | reverse complement strand
GGCGGGAACGACGGCTACTGCCCGGCGAAGGTGACCCACACGCTGGGCGGCGGCCGCTCGGCGCGCGGGATGGGCTCGATCGGGCTCTTCATCGACGCCGGGGGCAAGGACCTCTACGGCACGCGCGATCCGAACGGAACGTCGTGGACGAAGGAGACGTACGGCGCGGGAATCGACGAGGCCGACCCGCCGCCGGTTCCGGGGCAGAAGCCGCCGCCGCGGGCGAAGCTCAGCCCGGAGGAGGCGGAGAAGCGCGTCCGCGACGGGGCCTGGGACGAGGAGAAGAAGTCCTGGGACCTGGAGAAGCTCTGGGGGATCGCGCGCTCGTGGGCGGTCGGCGAGATGAGGTTCGTGGTGCCGGTGGCGATCGAGAAGCTGGGGACGCTCGGCGACCCGGCGATGGAGAAGGCGCTGTCGGTGGTCGGGTCGAAGGACGGGCTGGAACTCCTGGCGGTGCGGAAGACGCTGGCGCACGACCGCGAGAAGTCGATCCCCCGGCTGGTGGAGATCCTCGCGCACGAGGACCCGCGCTGGCGCCGGCAGGCGGCGGGATTCCTGGCCGATCTCGGAGCGAAAGACACGGTGGAGAAGATCGTCCCGCTGCTCGGGGACGAGAAGACGGCGCTCGGGGCGCTGGACGCGATCGCCCGGCTGGACGCGAAGGACCAGTGGCCGGCAGTGGCGAAGCTCCTGCAGACAGAGCCGCCGGAGAGGACGAAGGTGGCGGCGTTGCGCTGCCTCGAGAAGCTGGCGGTCCCGGAGTCGTCGTACCTCGCGCTCCTCGAGATGCTCCTCGGCTCGCCCTTCACGGTCCGCTTCGCCGCCGAGGACGTCGCCGTATCGTTCGGCGCCCCGATGGCGAAGCACCTGGCACATGAGGCCATGCGAACGGAGGGAACCTCCATCCAGGCCCGCCGCCACGCGATCCGCGCGCTGGGCCGGATCGGCGCGCCGGAGTCGCTGCCGGTGCTGGTGGAGTTGTCGGACCACGAGAACTGGGAGATCCGCTACGAGGTGGCGGGGGCGCTGAAGCTGTACCTGGACACGCCCGACGCGGCGATCGCCCGCGAAGTCCTGGCGGACCGCGCGCGGCGCGAAGCGAACGACCACGTCAAGGCACGGCTTCGATAGTTCGGTACGGAGGGGACGGATGAGGCTGACCGCCGTCCTGGTGATACCGGTGTTCGCGATCGGGTTCGCGGCTGGCTACTTCAGCACGCCCGGACCGGAGAGCGACGGGCCGCCGGCACACGCCCCTCCCCCTCGCCGACGCAAGCCGATCCGGCTGCGGAGCCCACACCACCACCCGCGGAGAGCGATGATGCCCCAGCGGCGGAGATCGGCCCCCCGAACCGGCACGAGTTGATGCTCGAGAAGCAGCGGGAGCTCCTGCGGAGGGCGGAGACCTTCCTGACCCCGGCCACAGCGGAGCGAATCCGGGCCATCCGGGGTAATCCGTAGCTGTGAAGTAGCTCGGTTCGGAGGCTCGTCAATCCGAAACCGGACCGGCGGCTCGACCCTGGCCGAGCGCGCTCAGCAGGGCCCGCACGTGGCCGACGGTGTCCGCCTGAATCGCATCGTCCGCCTCTCCAACCAGGAACTCCGCGACGCGGCGTGGTCCTACCGCGTTGCGGGCAAGGAAGTCCCGGCGCAGAACCGCCAGGGCGTCGACGGCAGCGTCATCCGAGAGCAGATCCACGAGAAGAGATGGGACAAGCCCGCCGACCACGACGAGATCATCGATCAGGTCGCCGAGCTTCGTGGCAACGTAGAGACACGTCGACCGGACCAGAGCCACTTGTTCGCCCGGGTAACCTTCCGCCGTCGCGGGTTTGTCATCCATCGTCCCTCCATTTCAGGAGGTCGGCACGCAGCTGCCGTGCCGCATCCCCGGCGCGCTCCGGATGGTCCTGGAGGTCGAGGTAGACCTGGACCGGGTGCACGCACCGGATGCCGTCCCGCTCGGCGGAACCGTGGAAGATCCCGTCGTCGTTCGGCAGCACCAGCCAGACGTTCGCGCCCCGGGGCTCTTCGTGGAAGGACGCCTTCTCCAGCAGTTGTGGCGCGGGTTCCTGGCGCAGATAGAGTGTGACGACGCGAAACGTCGCGAAACGGGCGAGAAGCCAGGCGGCTCCGAGGCCCGTGGCGGCGTGCTCGATACCCTCCCGGACGAATGCCCTCGAGAGCTGCCTCAGTAGAGCATCGCCGGAACGGGCGGGGACGTGCCCGCGGCGGACGTGATGCTTCGAGAAGTCGTACACCTCCCGCCAGGCATCGAGGAGGAGCCCCGGGTCCGACACCTGGACGCCTCCTCCCCGAGGGCGCCTGACCAGCCGGTCGCTCTCGAGTTTCGCCACGATGCGGCTCGTGAAGCCCTCGTCCATGTCGGTGGCTCGCGCGATCTCGCGTTGCGACATGACCCGGTGCGGGTGGAGGAGCAGCCACCGGGCGATCCGGGCGCTCTTGGGGGCAAACGCGTTCGCGGGGCGCCCCCGACGCTTGAACCGGTTCGGCCGTCCCTCCACGAGCACGCGCAGGCCCGGCGCCACCATATGGGCGTTGCCCGAGAGGTCGAGCCAGCAGACCTCGGCCTGCCGGCAACGCCTCCGGCCAACTTCGCCCATGAACGGCACCGCCACCAGGGGGATCGCCCCGGCACCGATCTCCCGCGCGGCGACGAGGCTCCGGTCGGCGGCGGCCGCGACCGAAGCCACCGACCCGGCTCCCCTCCACTCGATGACAAAGGTGAACCGTCCGACCTCGGCCACGGCGTCTGGTCGCACTTCTGCTCGGACGGAGGTCCGGTGCCCCTCGGACGCGGGCTCGCCGACGAGTTCGGTCAGCCTTTCCAGCACCCTGGGCAAAGCATGTCTCTCGGGTGGCGGATCCATACTTGACTAAATACTGCTGCTTGACCGCGTTGTCAAGTGAGATGTTTTAGTTAAGTACCCGTCGGGCCTCACCGAGGCGTCCCCCCCCCCTACCACCCCGTCGGTTCCTCCTTCGTCGGGGCCAGTTCCACGTGGGCGACCGTCAGCGTCTTCGCGCCGTGGTTGTCGTCCAGCTTTCCC
>JBDLIY010000495.1:0-3075 GCA_039714635.1 Planctomycetota bacterium | reverse complement strand
CGGGTGACGGAGGAGGACGAGGAGGGGAAGAAACTGGTCGCCGAACTGCGCGCGAAGGAGCCCGGCGTCACGAAGGGCACGCACGTCCACCTCGCCGCGCGGATGTTGCCCGGCGTCCGCGACCTGACGGTGACCGCGCACCTGGACCCGGTCGTGACGAAGGTCGCCGGCTGGTTCGACGTGAAGCTCGAGGAGTTCGAACCGATCGCGGTGCGGATCGACCCGGCGGACTGGCGCCGGTCGGCGGTCCACGCCGAGATCGTCGTGAGGCGCACCACCCTCGCCCGCCTTCTCCCGAAGCTCGCGGACGCGCCGTTCCCCCTCCCGGCGCTCTCCCTGCTGTCGGACGGGAAACCCGGCGGCGGCCTGATGGAGGCCGTGGGCGCCGGCAAGGTCACGGACCTCACGCTCGACGCGGTGTTCGCGACGGACGGCCGCGTCGAGATCGGCTGGAGTCTGCTGCGGTACCTGCGGGCCGACGCGGAGCGTTGGAAGGCGTTCCTCGCGGTGACGAAGAAGCAGGACGTCGCCGCGATCCGGAAGTGGCTGGACGGGATCGAGGGACTGGAGGCGGCCTGGCGGAAGCACGTCGGCACCTGGAAGATCGAGACGGCGGAGCAGTACGTCGACGCCGCGTACGTCTCGCTGAACGCGCGACGGATGCGCCGGGCGGCGATGCTGTTCTCCGCGGCGATCGACAAGGGCACGAAGGAGCGCGGCGCGTTCGAGGGCCTGGCGGAGATCCATGTTCTGGATGGTCGTCCGGGCCTGGCGAGGCTCGCCTGGGAGAAGGCGCTGAAGGCGGACCCGCTGAACGTGCGCGCCCGCCGCTCGATCGGCGTCTACCTGTCGGAGAAGCGGAGCGCCCAGGTCGGCGGCCTGTACCTGAAGCTGGCGGATGAGATCGAGAAGGCGCTGGGCGGGGGGTGAGGCACGCCTCCCGAAGGCACCTCGTTCCTGAACGGATGCCCCCCCATCCACGGAGGGCCGGAGTGAAGCCCTCTTCCCGACCGCCCCGACCTGATCAGAGCCGACCGAAGGCCCGAAGGCTGCGCAGGGCGCTCAGCGTGAGAATCCCCCTCCATTCACGCTCCGCGACCGGCCACACGTCCGGGTAGTCGTCGCCCCACGACCAGGTCGGCTCCCAGGCGCCATCCACCGCCTGGTGGTCGACGGTCCAGTCGAGGTGGGCCTCCAATGCGTCGCGGATGATGTCGACACCGAGTGAGGTCGGAGCAGGTACGGCCCGCAGCGGCGTCAGGCAGTACTCCGACCATGCCGTGGGGTCGCGCACCACCCTCTGACGAACGGCCGCCTCGACTCGCTCCGCGAGCACGGCCCTCGATGTCCGGGACAGCCCCGGAGACTGAGCGAGGAAGGCGACGTACTCGAGATCGCTGCCGCCTCCCGTCCCGAGCACATCGAGATCCTCGACCGCGCCGATCACGGCCGCCGTCAGCCTCTGGAGCATGTCCGTCGGCACCCGGGTGTCGAGCCGGTGAAACACTCCCGCGATCAGGGCTCGTGGGATGATGCAGAAGTCACCGAACCTCCTGGCGAGGCTTCCGTCCTCGTCATGCCACCAGGGCGCATGCGCATCGTCGTTGGCGGCGGGGGGCACGACGCGCCACGTCATCGCCGTTTGGTCCAGTGATCCGAGGAGGTAGTCGATCCCCGCGGGGACCAGATCCTCCTTCCCGGGGCCGTCGAGTCCGACGAGGTGACGCAGCGCGATGGCCGTCGCGAGCGCCGAGGATCCCGGCATTCGGACATCCGGCTCCAGCGCCCTCCCGAACCCGCCGTCAGCGTTCTGAAATCGACCCAGCTCTTCGATGACCGCGTGCTCGGGACCGTCTTCGAGGTGGTAACGAAAGAGCGCCCATTCCAGTGGCCGGGCTTCTGTCGACAGGTAGCTCCGGGCGCGTGAGAGGGAGGCTTTCTTCGTCATGGTGCGACTCCGATCGGAACGCCTCCGGAGAAAGGTCGCGCCCTGCTCAGACGCGGAGGTCCTTCACGAGGTGGAGATTGAGTCCGTCGTCCACGGGGAGAGTCTCGCCCGACTTCACGGGACGGTCGTCGTACGAGAGACCGCGAGCGTCCGGCACGTAGCCGCGAAGAACGTAGAGGCGTTGGGCGGGACCGTAGCCCGGGTGCATGCCGACGCCGATCCCGACGCCCGACGACCGCTCCCCCGCGAGTCGCTCCAACTCGTCCATCATGTGTGTGGCGACCCCTTGCCGCCACCGGCTCGGGAGGACGTTCAGGTCGTGGACCTCCGGGATGCCGGCTTCCCGAAACCCCGGGTACGAAGGCGTCCAGACCAGGCTCCCGAACCCGGCGGGCCTCCCCTCCGCAAGGGCGATCAGCACGACCCGCTCTCCGCGATCCTGCTCATCGAGATACGCCTCGAACCCCGAAGCCGACCGCTCCCAGCCCTCCGCGCCAAACCCGGCGACGAGATCGACGACGTCCTTCCGCTCCATCCTGCGAATGACCACATCCATGGACGACCCTCCTCGGCCTCGATGATCCTACTCGACTCGGGTCTGAACTTCCTGCCGCCACCGGCATCCACGTCACGGAGGAGCGACAGGTGATCGCCGAGGTCATGGTCCACCGCTGCGCACATGCAATCTGGGAGTTCCAGTCGCAGACTGCAAACCGTGAAAGCCCTCCCACGCAGGCTGGCCCTGTGGTCGGCCCCTTGTGCGACGGGTACGAGGTCGGGGTCGTGCTCGACCGTGGAGATCTCCTCGCGGCAATCGAGTACAAGGCGATTTCCACGCCGCATCCCGACCGGACTCGTGGGCTCGCCAGGTTCAGCCGCCGGAACCGGGGCACCGTGGTGTACGGAGGATCGGGGATGCAGTGGGGAATCAGAGATCGTTCGGTGTTGAGCCCGCCTCCGTACCGAACTCCGATGGATCGCGGAAGGCCATGGATCAGGCATGATACGACGAGCCGTCGGGAGAGCGGTCGGCCCGGCGAATCCGGTAAAAACGGTTACGCCTCCGTACTACCGGATTCGAACTTCGCGATCACCGGCGCGTGATCCGAGGGCTTCTCGCCGGCTCT
>JBDLIY010000494.1:0-3102 GCA_039714635.1 Planctomycetota bacterium | reverse complement strand
GCGCATGTGAAAAGAAACTGGGGCCCGATCCCTTGGGATCAGGCCCCGTTTGACAGCCCGGTTCTGCGAGGGTTCCGGGCGGCTCAGTGTTCCGAGTGGTCGCCGAAGATCGGCAGGTGCTTCGCGGCCAGGCCGAACGTCACGAAGCCGATGACGACGAGCATCACCGTGATCGACAGCTCGAGGAACGAGGGGAAGTACGTCCCCTGGCTCGCATCGAACGCCGTGAGGCCGACGTTCAGCCGGCCGAGGACGAAGCCCAGGACGACGAGCGTCGCCGCGATGAAGAGGCCGCGGCGGCTGTTCCGCACCCGCTCACTCGCGAAGAGGAAGATCGGGAGCAGGACCCCCAGGCCGAGTTCGGCGGCGAACAGGGGCGCCTCGATCCCGGCTTCGAACAGGTGGCCGACCGCGCCGCGGAAGACCAGGTCGAAGGCCCGCATCACGAAGTAGAGCGAGAGGACGACGACGCTGCCGCGCGCCAGGCTCCCGAGCACCTGCGGCTTCAGCCGGTGGCCGAGGAAGCGGAAGCTCAGGTAGGACTCGAAGATGACCATCGAGAGGCCGACGGCCACGGCGCTGACGAAGAAGAAGATCGGCAGCGCGGTGGAGTACCACAGCGGGTGGACCTTCGACGGGGCGATGAGGAACACCGTTCCGAGGGAGGACTGGTGCATCGTCGAGAGCAGCACGCCGGCGAGGACCAGCGGGATCGTGAACTTGTGGACGATCTTCAGCGGCTTCGCCCAGCCGAAGCGCTCGAAGACGACGGGGCTGAACTCGAGGGCCATGACCGTCGAGTAGAGCATCACGCACCAGGCCACCTCGAACATGACCGAGTGGTGGTTCCACATGATCACCGGGTGCCAGATGTTCCAGGGCTTGCCGAGGTCGAAGATGAGCCCGGCGGAGACGAGCGTGTACCCGAGGAACGCCGTCAGGACGGCCGGCCGCACGATCGGCTTCAGGTGCTTGAGTCCGAAGAGGTGCACCGCCGCCGTGATCGTGAAACCGCCGGCCGCGAGGCCGACGCCGCAGAGGACGTCGAACGCGACCCAGATGCCCCAGGGGCGGGCGTCGGTGAGGCCCGAGGCCGCCCCGATGCCTTCGAAGAACCGGACGTACGTCGCGTAGAGGCCGACCGCGATCGAGGCGGCGGCGAACAGCCGCCAGAACGTGATCTTCGGCAGCGCGAAAGACCTCCCCTCGCTGCGGGGAGCGGGAACCGAAGCGCTCATGACCGGATCTCCAGGCGCTCTTCGCGCTCCTCGAGCCGCTTCTGCGGCACGCGGTCCTTCGTGGCGGCGGACGCCGTCTCGTCAGACAACTTGTTGCGGCGCTCGATGACCCACCAGGTCCCGAGCAGGAACGCCGCCGCGCCGACGACCACGCCGGGCAGACGGGAGAGGACCTGCCAGGTCCTCACCGGCAGCGCCTCCTTCGGCACGTCGATGGGCAGGCCGAGCTCGGCCGGGGGCACGGCGCCGATGATCATCACCGACGTCCCGCCGGCTTCCTTCTCGCCGTAGACGTAGTCGTGGTAGCGGTCGGGCTTCCCGGCGATGCGGCCCTTCGCCTCGGCGAGGAGCTCGTCCCGGTCCCCGAACCTGATCGCGTCCGCGGGGCAGAAGCGCGTGCAGTTCGGAGCCTTCCCGTCCTGGACCCGGTCCACGCACATCTCGCACTTGCGGACCTTCGGGATCGCGCTCGACCACTCGTAGCGCGGCACGTTGAACGGGCAGGCCATCACGCAGTAGCGGCAGCCCATGCACGCCGAGGGATCGTAGGAGACCGGGCCTTCCTTCGTCTTCTTCAGCGCGGCGACGGGGCAGACGCTCGCGCAGGCCGGGTCCTCACAGTGCATGCACATCCGGCGGACGGGGTGCCCGTTGTGCTCCTCGAGAACCGTGAACCGGTGCTCGGAGAGACGGTGGGGCGCCTCCTCCGGGAGGTCGTTGATCACCCGGCAGGCGGTCTCGCAACGGCCGCACTGCACGCAGCGGGTGGAGTCGTAGAGGATCGCCTTGGCCATCAGTTCTGCTCCGCGGCGAGGAACTCTTCCTCGAACTCGACCAGCGTCTCTTCCGGAAGGAACCCGAGCGCGCCCTCGGCGGGCAGTCCGCCGTCCGGCATCGTCGCGGAGCCGGTCCGCAGGCCGTCCACGAGGAAGTCGCGGAACCGGTTGAACTCGTCACGGATCCAGGCGCCCGCCTCTTCCGCCACCATGAGTCCGCGGAACTCGCGACCCATGCGGGAAGGGGTCAGGGAGACCAGCCAGCCGTCCTCGCCGTCGGTCACGGCCTCGGGCTGAACCGAGCTGACCGTCCCGGAGAGCGGGCTCCGGACTTCCATCCGGCGGCCGTCGCGAACGGCGGTCACCAGGCGATCGCCCTTCTGGATGAACAGACCGGGACGAGGAAGCTCGACCCGCTCCGGCGCGCCGAACGCATGCCGCGCGAAGTTGTCCAGGGTGATCCGGGCGTCGCCGTTCCCGGCGAGCGCGAGGGCCGTGTGCCCCCGTCCGTAGAAGCGTCCGGGCGTCGCGTCGGCCACCGCCATGGCGGGGATCCGCGAAGCCAGCTCCGAGAGCGACGGACCGCGCCGCTCGAGGGGCTGGATGACGAACCGGTCGAAGAAGAGGAGAGCGACGATCGCGCCAACCATGAAGAGTGCAGTCATCAGACGAACCTCGTTAGATCAGTCACACTGAGCCTTGTCGGGGACGTGGAAGCCGGCCGCCGGCCCCTCGGACGACCGCGTGGTCGTCTCGGGCTGCGGCTCGTTCCGGATCGCGCGATCGAGGGGGCAGTCGCCGCACTCGAGGTCGCGGTCGCAGAGCCGGAACGTCAGGACGCCGGCCGCCATCCACACACAGGGGACTTCCCCGATGGGAATGATGGGCTGGCTGCCTGCGGAGGTGGTGAGTTCTTCCATCGCCATGTTGTGCGCGGGATACGCAACGCCGCTGCCATTCGGCGTGGAGTTTCTGGGATTTCTACAAAGCGTGTCGGGGAACGGGGTTGTGACGGACTGATGAATGTGCCGAAAAACAGGACAGGGTGTTGAGGGATTCAACGGATGCAGGAGTGATGGAATTCGCGA
>JBDLIY010000493.1:0-3127 GCA_039714635.1 Planctomycetota bacterium | reverse complement strand
CTCCACCGCCTTCCGGAGGGGGTCGATGGCCTCGTCCATCCGGCCGAGCTTCCGCAGCGCCACGGAGAGGTTCGCCTGGGCCCGGGGATCCGTCGCGTCCAGCTCGACGGCCGCGCGGCACTCCTCCGCCGCCTTCTCCCATTCCCCGAGCTGCAGCAGCGCGAATCCGAGTTCCCGGTGGAAATCGGGGTCCCCTTCCCCGAAGCGAACGGCCTCCCGGAGCGAGGTGACGGCCGCTTCGTACTCCCGGCGGTCGATCCGGGCGAGGCCGAGGTTGTAGTGGGCCAGCGCGTTGGTCGACGAGATCGCCAGCGCCCGCTCGAAGTGCGGTACTGCCTCGTCCGTCCGGTTCTCGCGGAGAAAGGTCACCCCGAGATTCACGTGCGCGAGGGCGGAGTTCGGCGTCACCTCGACGGCCCGCGCGAGGCTCACCCGCGCCTCCTCGATCCGGCCGAGATCGAGCAGCGCCTGGCCCTTCCCGATGAGGCCGCGCGTGAAATCGGGGTCCTTCTCGAGCGAACGGTCGAAGAGCGTCACCGCCTCCTCGAGGTCTCCCGCTTCCTGTCGCTCCAGGGCATCGATGAAGTGCCGATGGTGGTCCACGGCGGGGATGACGACCCGGTCGAAGTCGTCGTAGTCCCGGTTCACGAACTCCGGGATGTTCGAGGCCCGGTTGGCGGGCGTGGAGTTCGGGATCAGGATCGGCGGCGTGTCGTTCCCGTCCTTGTCGAGGTGGGTCAGGAAGAGCTGGGTGTACGGCGTGTTCACCTTCGAGGAGAAGACCATCCACCGGCCGTTCGGCGAGAAGCTGTGCCAGGAGTTCATCCGACTCGTATTGCAGTTCATCTCCCGCGGCTCGCCGCCCTCCGCCGGCACGATCCACAGGCGGCCGTCCGGCCGCATCAACTGGCCGTTCCGGCACCTCGTGAAGACGATCCACTTCCCGTCCGGGGAGACCTTCGGGAAGGTGTTGCTCATCCCGTTGTCCGACGCGCCCTCGATCGGCACCGGCGTCCCGCCCTTCCCCCCGTCGAACGGGATCCGGTAGAGGTCGTACCGGATCTCGGGCTCCCGAGGGTCGTTCGGAAACTGCGCCAGTTCCTGGCCCGGCACGAGGGGATCGAACGCCTTCGCGCGGGCGAAGACGAGCGCCTTCCCGTCGGGGAACCACACGGGGTCGCAGTGGACGTATTCCGTGTCGTCGGCGCCCGGCAACGCCTTCATCTCCCCCGTCTCCTTCGAGTGGAAGGCGAGGATGCCGCGCGTCGGATAGAAGACCTGGAGAAACCGGTAGTCCGTGAAGTTCGAGACGTAGAGGGCCTCGTTCAGCGTCGTCATCGCGGTCCGGCCGTCCGGACTGATGCGCGAGAGGAAGCCGATCGTCTTGTGGCCGTCGGGCTTGTCCGGGAAGGAGTTCCAGGTGATGACCTCGTCCTCCCCGATTGTGGTCGTCTCGTCGATCGGAACGATCGCGTACATCCCCTTGTCGCCCGTGGGCCCGTCCACATCCATGCCGAGCGTGTTCCCGTCGCGCGAGAACGAGTGACAGTTCGCACAGGTCGGAATCGCGGTGAAGACGACCTTGCTCGCGGGTTTCGAGACGTCCCGGAGACGCCAGGAGATGAGGGTGCCGAACTTCGGGTCGATCGGCGCGATCTTCCCGTCCTCGCCCTCGTTCGGCATCAGCGGCACGTCCCGGTAGAAGATCGGGGCACCGACCGGGTCCGTCGACGTCGTGAACCCGACCGAGGCGCTCGTCGCGCCCGCGGCGCCGCCCGCGATCGTCAACGTGGCCGCGGAACCCGACGACCGGCGCTGGATCTCCTTCCAGACCTCGGCTTCCGGCGTGAAGGACCGCGCCGACCGCTGGTACTCCGTCCCCTCGTAGACCTCGTTCGTCGGCCCGAGGGCCTCGGCGTCGATCTCCCCCTTCGGCGGCGGGGGACCGTCGGATGTGACGCTCAGGGGCTCGCCGCCCGACGCGAAGGTCACGGTGATCGTCCAGGCGTCCGATCCGGAACTCTCGTCGTGCCAGAGGATCGTCGGCGGCGTGAAGCCCGGCGGGAACACGGAGCCGTCGCGGGGGTAGTCGATCACGAGACCGGGATCCGGCTCGACGGTCGGGGCGGGGTCGGACTCGCCGCAGGCCGCCAGGACGAGGAGCGCGAGGAGAGGGAGTGCGTGTCGGAACGTCGGTCGGCTGCTCATGAGACCCGGCATCGTATCAGCCGGGCGGGCGCCGTGAACGGACTACAGGTCGTAGCCGTTGAGGATCCGGGTCACTCCCGCCACGGTCCGGTCGAGCAGATCCGCGTCCGGATCCCGTCCCTTCGTCACGGTCAGGACGGACAGCTCCTGGTCGCCGAACTCGAAGAAGCGGCAGAGGAGGCGGCGGTCGTCGAGGCGGACGACGCGGGTCTCCGCGACCTGGTGGAGGTCCATGTGGTCGACGAGGAGTTCCTTGAACTTCGTCAGGACCCGCCGGAACCGCTCGACGTCGGCGGCGCACAGGAAGTGTCCGCCCCCGGCCTCGCCGAGGACGAAGCCGAGCTCGTCGGCGACGGCGACGTACTCGAAGTCGCCTTCACGCGCGATCGTCTCGAGCTGCTTCCGGATCGCCTCGACCCGGACGGTGCTGCGGTCTCTTCGGCGGTCTGTCATCGGGATCTCCGGTCTCCCCGTTCGCTCATCGGGCGGGGGGCGGCCGCGCTTGAGAGATTCCCGCGCCCGGTCTTTCTCCGTGCGGGCTCACAGCGTAGGCTCTCCCACGTATCAGTTCCGGGAGGCCAGGACATGAAAACCGTCACTCTTGCCGTCGCGCTCGCGCTCACTCTCACCGGCTGTCTCATCATCAGCAGCGACAAGACCGAGACCGAAGGGACGGAGGTCGGCGTCGAGACGCTGAAGCAGATCGTCCCCGGGACGTCGGAGGAGGAGGTCCTCACCCTCCTCGGCCCCCCGACCTCCCGGAAGCCCGTGTCGGAAGGCGCCGAGCTGCTCCGCTGGGAGTACCGCCGCACGCGGAGCCAGGGCACGGTCGTCTTCCTCCTCTTCGCCGGCACGTGCCAGACCAGCGAGTCGGGGACGATCTACGTGACGATGAAGGACAAGCAGGTCGAGCGGATCT
>JBDLIY010000492.1:0-3133 GCA_039714635.1 Planctomycetota bacterium | reverse complement strand
AGCGTCCCGGAGTGGATGTTCTCGCCGAAGTTCACGATCTCGATCGGGCTCTCACACACGAGATCGAGCAGGCGGTCGTGGCTGCGCTGGAGCGACCCGAAGAACGCCTCGACCTCGTCCGGCCGGTCGAACATCGCGTAGACCGCGTTCTGAACGCCCATCTTCTCGATGTAGAGGCACTGCACGTTCATCCGCGGCAGGAAGACCGTCGGCGCGCCGAGGTCGGCCACCTGCGACCGCCAGTGGTCGTACTGCGCCTGGTCCCACTCCCAGGCGGCGTTCTCTTCCCGCCACGCCGCGACGCGCAGTTCCTCGATCGTCTCGACCTCCCATTTCAGCGTGATCGGCTCGAGGCTGTTCGGCGTCTTCCGCGCCACCGCGACCTGCCGGCCGACCGGCGTCTCGATCGTCGTCTCGGTGTCCGTGTCGTCGAGTGCTTTCGTATGGACCGTCACCGCCTCGTGCTCGACGCGCCGGAAGCAGGAGTTGTACTCGTAGAGGCGCGCCGAGCAGCCCAGCGACCGGAAGATGTCGTGGTACTCCATGTCGGCGTAGGGCTCTGGCAGGCCCTGGCCCGAGAAGATCCGGTCGGAGTGCCAGCAGATGATCCGCGGCTGCCAGATGATCTTCCCGCCGGCCCGGCCGAAGACGACGTCGCGGTGGAGATCGGCGAGGGGCTGTGTCATCGGTGAGCATCCTCCCGGGCGACCATGAGCTCAGTCTCGCACGACGGGAGGAAGTCCGGGAGCGCCTTCGCGGACTCCTGACGGGGGCTGCGATCCACGCCTCCCATGAGTTAACCTGTCGCCTCGACGCGGGGGGCCGGGGAGGAGAGGGCATGGTCCGTGCCGCCGCGTTCGTCATCGTCGTCGTGCTGTCGGCCGGAGTCCTTCGGGCCGACGACCTCACCCCCCTCGGCGAGTGGGAGGTCACGGTCCGGGAGCGAAAGGGCGATCCTCAGGACGCCCCGTGGACCTCTCTCACGGCCGGGCACCGGCTGATCGCACGGTTGGGCGCCTCCTCCGGCCCCGAAGTCCGGGCCCTGAAGCTCGAGGCGACGCGCACCTTCTCCGTCGAGGTCGATGAGCTCGCGGCGCGCTTCCGCCACTCGTTCTCCTTCCTCGGCGACGGGAAGGTGAGGGTGAAGGTCCGCGTGAAGCGGCCCCGGGGCGCCCCGAAGGTGAAGATCGCCCGGGCGAGACTCGTCGGGGGCGGAACGAAGGCCCCCAACAAGTACGTGACCGACGTTCCCCTCGTCCTCGTCCGGGGAGAATACGTCCTCACGGTGAAGGTCCGATACCGGCGGAAGAAGAGCGGCTGGTGGACGGCGGTTTCTCCGCCGACGCGCCCCCACGTCGTGGACCTTCTGGCCGCCTCCGAGGCGGGTACGCCGGTGCTCCCTCCTCCGGGAGAGCCCGCCGAGCCCTACCGGACGGTCAGCGAGGAGTACGAGGTCACGGCGCCGTCGGGGGCCGTCCTCTACGGGATCGTCAGGCGCCCCGACCCCGCCGAGCATCCCGGGCTGTCCGTACCCGCGGTGATCTCGGTGCCCGGCGGCATCAACCCCGGCCGGCTGGCGGCCTGGGGCGACGAAGCCCGGCTCCTGGCGGAGATGGGCGTCGCGGTCTTCTGCTTCAACGCGGAGGGGCGCGCCGACCTCGTTCCTCCGGACAAGCGCTCCGAGGGGACCGAGGACATGAACGGCCCCCGCAACCAGGACGGGCTCGCGGAGATCTTCCGCCACGCGCTGGGCCGCCCGTGGGTGACCGCGGACAACGTGGGGATCCGCACGCAGTCCTACGGCATCACCATGGGCGCGGGTTGCGCGGCCCGCCATCCGGAGCTGCCCGTGAAGTTCCTCGTGGACGGGGAGGGGCCGCCCTCGAGCTTCGTCACCATCCATGAGCCCTACGCCCTGGATGACGACGAACTGAACGACAAGCACGAGACCGCGTACGCGGTCATCGGCCACTACAGCACGACGCGGGATCCCTCACCCGGGAACCTCGCGTTCTGGGCCGACCGGGAGGCGATCCGGACGATCGGAGCATTCCGCGGCAGGTACGTCCGACTCCAGGCGGAGTGGGACCACTCCCAGCCCCCCCAGACCGCCGCCGACGTCGCGACGTTCGACCTCCCGGACCTCGGTTGGTGGCAGGCGAAGCACACGACGGACATCGTGAACGCCGCGGTCTCCGGAGGGGTCCCCTGGGTGAGGGTGAACCTCCCGGCGCACGGAAACGTCGTGAACGCCGTCTACGACCATGCGAACCGGCCGACGTTCCTGCCGGGCGAGCTCGCGGACGGCCCGTTCGCGGTGCTGGCGGTGCAGGAGATGGTCCGGACGGAGTGAAGCAGCCCGACGTCAGACGGAACCCGGTTCCCAGCCGCCGGTCCGCCACAGGAAGTCGGGATCGATCCGCGGCTTCCGGCGGCCGTAGCGCTTCATCAGTTCGATCTTCTTCGCCAGGTGGTCGTCGAACTTCCCGTCGTGGATGAACGTCGTCTCTTCGCCCCTCGAGACGGCCATGACCTCCGTCTCGCAGCCGGCCAGGAACTTCCGCAGACCGCGGATGTTCGCGATCTCGGACGACACCATCTCCGCGAGGTCGGCCCGGTGCTTCCCGCGCTTCTTCGGGGCCGTCGTCTCGAGGAAGCCCTTCACCCCGGCGATCCAGGCCGCGACGTTCCGCCGCGTGACCATCCAGTGCGAGAGCGCGGTCAGGCGGTCTCGGAGGTCGACGAAGACCGGCGCGTCCTCTCCTTCGAGGCGGTCGAGAGCGCGCCCGAGATGCGGCAGGGCCCGCCGGTCGATCCGCGAGACCGCCTTTGCCGCCTCGGCGGCGTCCATCAGGTGGAAGAGGACGTCGCGGCTGAGATCCACGCGGTTCGGGTTGTGGTGCGTGGTCAACATCTTCCGCTCGTAGTACGCGCGGTCGGCCTCGGGGATCGCGGCGATGTCCGGGACGAGCGGGCGGACCCAGAGGCGGTACCACGGCCCCCAGAGGAAGTAGAGCGGGTTCGGGTGAAAGCCGCGGATCGCCCGCTCCGCGAGCCGCCACGCGGCCACGAGGCTCCGTGCTTTCGCGCGACCGGCGAAGCGCGCCGCGATGCTCTTGACGACCTCCTCCAC
>JBDLIY010000491.1:0-3143 GCA_039714635.1 Planctomycetota bacterium | reverse complement strand
AGATGTCCAGCCCGCCGCGGCCGGGCAGCAGGTCGGACACCGAGAGGCCCAGCGCGACGAACGCGAGGGCGCCCGCCAGGCCGATGGCCAGGAGAACCGCGCCGCGCGCCCCGACGGGGAAGGGTCTATCCATCCCCGGACGTCTCCGCGGGCGACAGGTCGTAGAGACGCTCGTACGCCGTCTCGGACAGCTCGTCGGGCGCGCCGTCGAACACCACGCGCCCGCCGCGCATCCCGATCATCCGGGGGAAGAAGGCCGCGGCGAGCCGGAAGTCGTGCAGGCTCGCCACCAGGGTGATTCCGCGTTCCCGGGACAGCTGCGTCAGAAGGTGGATCGTGTCCACGGCGCGGGCCGGGTCGACGGCGGAGACCGGCTCGTCCGCGAGAATCGCCTCCGGCTCCTGGAAGAGCGCCCGGGCGATCGCCACCCGCTGCTGCTGGCCGCCGGAGAGGCGGTCCGTCCGTTCGAAGAGCTTCTCCGGGATGCCGACCCGCTCGAGGATCTCGTGGGCCGCCTCGAGTTCCGGGCGGGGCGGGAAGAACATCGTCCGCAACGCTCCGGCGAACGATCGGCGGCCGAGCCGCCCGGCGAGCACGTTCTGCGAGACCCGGAGGCTGGGCACCAGGCTCGGCTGCTGGGCCACGATGCCGATCCGCGACCGGCGGCGGCGAACGTCCCGTGAGGGGAGCGAAAAGAGATCCTGCCCGGCGACGCGGACGGTCCCCGTGGTGGGGCGGACGGTGGCGTTCAGAAGTCCCAGCAGCGTCGTCTTGCCGGCGCCGCTCGGGCCGATCAGGGCCACGTTCTCCCCCCGGCCGATCGAGAGAGAAAGCGGGCGCAGCGCCTCGACGGAATCGTAGCGGCGTCCGGCTCCGATCAGCTCGAAGTGGGGGCGGTTCTCAGCGGAGGAGTCCGAGGGATTCGGCGAGTTCGGCGAGAGCATCCCACTCCTCGTTCTCTGCGGGGATCAGGCCTTCCGGCCGGTTCACGGCGGCCAGGAGTTCCCGATCGGTGATGCCGATGAGTACCGCCCGGAGGCGGCCGATGGTGCCGGCGCCGAACGCCTCGTCGACGTCCGGATGCGCCGTCCAGTTGTAGTCCGGGTAGACCGGCGTCTTCCAGATCACGACGCACTTCGCCGGGTCGATCCGGCCCTCGGCGACCATGCGGTCGTACGTCCGGTAGTCCATCGCCCCGGCGTCGAACGTCCCGGCCTGGACCAGCTGCGCCGTCTTGTCGTGCGCGCCGGAGAAGAACATCTCCTTCCCGAAGAACTCCCGCGGCGACTTCCCCGTGTGCTTCCGGATGAAGTGCTCCGGCATGAGCCGGCCCGAGGTCGATCCCTTCGAGCCGAACGCGAAGGCCTTGTCCGCCAGCGCCGTGGGAAACGTGTCCGACGGTGAGATCCCGGCGCTCGCGTTGGCGATGAAGTACGAGCGGTACTCGGGGTCGACCTTCCCCTGGGCGATGGCGCGGGCGCCGGCCACGGCCCGGCGGGCGCGGACGCCCGAGAGCCCTCCGAACCAGGCCAGCTGCACGTCCCCGTTGATGAACGCCTCGACGCTCGCGGCGTAGTCCCGCGTGGGGACGTACTCGACGGTCACGCCCAGCTCGCGGGAGAGGTGCAGCGCGAGGGGCTGGAACTTCGCGGCGAGCTCCGTCGTGCTCGTCGCGGGAATCGCGGTGAACTTCAGGACGGGGGCCACCGCGGACTCTCCGCCGCAGGCGGGTAGGCCGGCCGCGAAAACGACGGCGAGCAGCAGACAGGTGATGCGCATCTCGTTCTCCTTCGGATCGGGAGGGGACGTCACGAGACGCGGGAAGGGGGGATCAGTCCGAACGGGCGGAGACCGACCTCGGAATGGGCACCCCATTCCCGCGGGTCGGACGGATTCAGCCGTAGGGCCGCACGAACATGGATGCGAGTGTCCGGGTTCTCCGGGCGGGGACCAAGGCTTTTCCCGAAGCTACTGGTTCAGGCCGTGGCGGATCACTTCGCCCTCGACGAGGAAGACGACGTCCTCGGCGATGTTCGTCGCGAGGTCCGCGATACGCTCCAGGGCACGGGAGACGGAGATGACGTGCGTCGCGCGCTCCACGCAATCCGGGTCCTTCTTCATGCGCTCGGTGACGACCTCGAACATCCGCCGGTGGTAGTTGTCGACGACCTCGTCGGCGGCGAGAACCTCCCGGGCCAACTGCGTGTCCTGGTTGACGAGGGAGTCCAGGGCCATGCGGACCATCTTCCGCACCTGCCCCGCCATCTCCTCGACCTGGAGGGTGTCGACGGTGAGGCGCGGCTTCGTGCAGAGGAACGCGGCGCGCCCGGCGATGTTCACGGCCAGGTCGCCCATCCGCTCGAGGTCGTTGTTGACCTTGAGCACGGTGATGATGAACCGCAGGTCGGCGGCGAAGGGCTGGTGGAGGGCGAGGATCTTCAGGCACTCCTCCTCGATCTCCACCTCCTTCTCGTCGATGCGGGCGTCCGACGCCATGGCCTCTTCCGCGAGATCGGCGCGCCGCTCCTCGAAGGCGGCGATGGCGATGTTGGTGAGCGTCTCCACCATCGTCCCCATGCCGAGGATGCGGCGCTTCAACAGGTCCAGGTCGCGGTGCAGGTGCCTCATCGGCGTCCTCCGATCGGCCGGGCTCTTCGCCTAGTCGGCCGACACCATTCTAAGGTAGTCGTTGATCGTGCCCAGGTCTCCGGACTTCACCGTCATGCCGCCGGGCCCGGCCTTCACCTTCGTGACGTTCTTCGCCGGCTCGCCGGACTTCCGGAACTCGGCCAGGTCCTCGCTGCCGGGACGGAACACCCAGATCCGGCCGTCCACGATGATGGTCTCGAAACCGTCCGCCGCGGCCAGGTACTCGTCGATGAGCTTCGTCTCGGGCGCGCGGATCGTCATGCCTCCGGGCCCGGCCCTGACGCGGGTGACGCTCTTCGCCGGCTCGCCGGCCTTCTCGTACGCCGCGAGGTCTTCGGAACCCGGCAGGAAGACCCACAGACGCCCGTCGTCGACATACGTCACGAAGCCGGGCTTCGCGGTGATGTACTGGTCAACGGTCTGAAGGTCGCCGCCCTTCACGGTCATCCCTCCGGGGCCGGCCTTCACCTTCGTGACGTTCTTCGCCGGCTCCC
>JBDLIY010000490.1:0-3150 GCA_039714635.1 Planctomycetota bacterium | reverse complement strand
CTCCCCTACCGCGCCACGGACTGGATCGCGCGACCGTTCGCGGTGCGGCAGGGCCTCGTCTCCCTCCCCACTCTCCGGCTCATGTCCGGAGCCGTCGCGTTCCTCCTGTGGTGGGGAGCCCTCACCGTGGCCGTGGTCCTCGTCTCCGAGTCGATCCCGGTGACGCTCTCGTTCCTCGCGGCGATGGCGGGCGCGGCCTTCTTCGGTCTGTACTACGCCGACCGGATGCGCGCGTGGTGGGAAGAGCTGCGCGCACTCCTGCTCGCCACCCGCCCCGGCGTCCGGCGGATCACCCGGGCGCGCCAGGACCTCCTCGTCCTGATGACCGTCCTCCTCGCGCGGTTCCAGACCGAGACCGGGACGGTGCTCGTGCCGCCGGCGCGGCGTTCTCCCCTCCGGCGCCTGCCGTGGAGGCTCTTCGCGGTGATCGCGGTTCTTCTGGCCGCGGCGTGGCTGCTGTGGCGCGTTTTACAGGTCTGATACGCGGCGGGCACCGGGGCTGGCGTATTCTCCGGTGGACGACTCGGTGCGAACGGAGGCGACATGGTGAAGCAGAGCCTGCTCATCGTGGAGGACGAACCCGCGGTCGCGCGCGGTCTGCGGGACGCGTTCGAATTCCGCGGCTTCGCGGTCACGACGGCGGAGGACGGCGAGGCGGCGCTCGAGAAGGCGCGCGCCGGCGCGTTCGACGCGATCCTCCTCGACGTCATGCTGCCGAAGGTCTCCGGCTTCACGGTGATGGAGACTCTGCGCGCCGAGGGGGACACGACCCCGACGATCATGCTGACCGCGCGCGGCGACGAGGAGGACCGCGTCCGGGGCCTCGTCTCCGGCGCGGACGACTACGTGGTGAAGCCCTTCTCCGTGACGGAGCTCGTGGCCCGGGTGGAGGCGAACCTGCGACGCCGGGAGATGGACCTGTCGCCTCCCGGCCCGCTGGACTTCGACGGGGTGACCGTCGACCTCGAACGCCACACCGTCGTGCGGGACGGGGAGTCCGAGGAGCTGCCGTCGCGGGAGACGGACCTCCTGCGCTACCTCATGCGGCACCGGGACCGCGTCGTGTCCCGGGAGGAACTCCTCGAGAAGGTCTGGGAGTACCCCAACGCGAAGAACGTGGAGACGCGCACCGTGGACAACTACGTCGTTCGCCTGCGCCAGAAGGTGGAGCCGAACCCCGCGGACCCGCGGGTCGTCGTGACCGTGCGCGGCCGCGGCTACCGGTACGGCTGGGACGGCTGACGTGGACGCGGCGCCGAAGAAGCTCCTGGTCGTCTTCGCGCTGAGCGTCTTCCTGCCGGCCGTCGCGCTGGCGGTGCTCGCCTACGGCAGCGTGGCCCGGGAGCGCCGGGCCCTCACGGCGGAGCGGGCGGGCGCGCTCACCGCGACCGGCGCGCGGATCCGGCGCGGCCTGTCGAGCGCGCTCGAGGAGCTCCGGCGGACCGAGGAAGAGCGGCCGTGGTTCCACTACAACGCCCTCTACTTCGAGCCGGACCAGATCGGCAAAGGCCTCTCCTACCAGCTGTCCCCCCTCGCGGACGGCAACGCCCATCCCCTGGTCGAGACGTGGTCCCACTTCCAGATCGACCCGGCCGGCTCGGTGTCGAGCCCCACGCCCCCGCGCCAATCCATCGCCCAGACCGCGCAGATCCGGCGGAACGAGCCGGTCGACGAGGCAGCCTCCCCCCGGCCGCCGGCCGACGCGCAGAAGGACGCGCTGGCCCGGTCGGCCCGGAACGTCGAGCAGGTGCAGGAGAAGGTCCTGCCGAGAGTCCGGACGGCTCAGCAACTCGTCGTCCAGGACGGGAAGGGCCGCTTCCCGGAGGAGTTCGCCCGCAACTTCCGCCAGTGGACGAACCGCAAGGGCGCCGTCGCGAACCAGCAGTCGGAGGAGTCGGTCCGGGACATCATCGAGGGGAAGAAGCAGACCTTCGAGAACGACCTCCCCGAGGAGGAGATCCTCTCGGTGGAGGTCTCCTCGCTCCGCTTCGAGGAACTGCCGGACTTCGGGATCTACGCCTACCGCTACGTGGACGCTCCCAACGAGACGGGCGGCTACGGCGGGCAGCCCGTCCTCCGCTTCGTGCAGGGCTTCCGCCTGGACCTCGACCACATCCGCGGCACGCTCTTCCCGGCGCTGGTGGCGGCCGACCTCGACCCGGCGGGAGCGAAGGTCTCCCTCGTGCCGGCCCTCGAGTCGGTTCCGGCCGGGGTCGCGTGGGAGGAGCCGGTGCCCCAGCTCCCCGGCTACCGGATCGTGGTGGAAGACACCGAGCCGGGCTGGGTCGGCGAACGGGTGGCGCGGCTCTCCTTCCTGCTGATCGGCATTGCGGCGCTCCTCCTCCTCGTCATCGCGGGCGGCCTGTCGTTCACGCTCCGCGCGGTCCGGCAGGAGGTCCGCCTCGCCCGCCGGAAGTCGGACTTCGTGGCCGCCGTGACCCACGAGCTGCGCACGCCGCTCACCGGGATCAAGATGTACGCGGACATGCTGAAGGCCGGCTGGGTGAAGGACGAGGAGACGCGGGACGATTACGTGGGCTTCATGGCGGCGGAGACCGACCGGCTCGCGCGGCTGGTGAACCGCGTGCTCGACTTCGCGCGGACGGAGCGCGGGGAGACCGCCGTCGGTCTCGTCGACCTCGCGGAGCCGATCCTCGAGGTCGAGCGCGACTTCGGGCCGTGGATGCGCGAGAAGGGCTTCACTCTCGAGGTCGATCTGGCGACGAAGCGGCCGGCCGTGGCGAACGCCGACGCCGTCAAGCAGATCCTCCTGAACCTGCTGGAGAACGCCGTGAAGTACGCCCCGGACGCGACGGACCGGACGATCCGGGTCGCCGTCCGGGACGCGGCGGACGGGATCGATATCTCCGTGATCGACCGCGGCCCCGGCGTGCCGGAGGAGGAGCGCGAGCGGATCTTCGCCGAGTTCTACCGGCCGGGCGAGGAGCTGACCCGCGAGGCGCCGGGCGCCGGCCTCGGCCTGGCGCTGGTCCGCCGCCTGGCGGAGTCGATGGGCGGGTCGGTCGAGGTCGGCGACACGCCGGGAGGCGGTGCGACGTTCCGGGTCCACCTGCAAATCGGGGTCTGACCCCGAATTGCAGGTCAGGCGTCCGCCGTCGCCTCGGACTTCGTCATCATCGGGCGCAGGCG
>JBDLIY010000489.1:0-3160 GCA_039714635.1 Planctomycetota bacterium | reverse complement strand
ACCGTAGCCGCCCCGCGCGGACTGGGAACCCCGCTGGCCATTGCCGCGCTGGCCGTTGCTGCGCTGGCCGTTGCCGCGCTGGCCGTTGCCGCGCTGGCTCGTCGCTCGCTGACGGGAGTAGCTGCCGCCGCGGCGGCCGCCGGATCGGTTGGGTGCAGGCATGGCAAGGCTCCGAAACGGGAAGCCCCGATTGTACGCCCGCGGTTGGGGCCCGCTCAGCCTTCCCCGACCCGCCGGAGGCGCACCGCGTAGCCGCCGTCGAAGGTGCCGGCGCGCGGAAGCGTCTCCGCCTCCTCCTCGATCTCGAAGGGCAGGCCGGCCTCGATCGCGCTCCGCACGAGCGTCCCGTTCTCCTCCGCCAGCAGCGCGCAGGTGGAGTAGACGAGCGCGCCGCCGGGCGCGACGTGCCGGGTCGCCGCCTCGAGCAGGGCGCGCTGGACCGGGACCAGTCCCGTCACGAACTCCGCCGTGACCCGATGCCGGGCCTCGACGCGCTTCCCCAGGACACCGGTGTTCGAGCAGGGCACGTCGATCAGCACGTGATCGAACGGCTCTCCGAGATCGATGCCTTCCTCCGTCAGGTCCGCGGCGACCGCGGCGACATTCGTGATGCCGAGCCGTCCGATCGACTCCGTCAGCCGCTCGAGCCGTCTCGGATCCCGGTCCACCGCGACGACCGACCCCTCGGGCCCCACGTCCAGCGCGAGTTGGGTGGCCTTGCCGCCAGGGGCGGCGCAGAGGTCGAGGACACGCGCGCCCGGCGGCGGAGCGAGCAGCGCCGCGGGCTTCATCGCGCTCCGGTCCTGGACGACGAACCAGCCGTGCGAGAAGCCGGGAAGATCCTGGATCCGGCCCGGGCTTCCGATCAGGCGGATGGCCGGGGGCGCGGGCTCATCCTCCGCCGCGTGGCGGATGCGGCGCTTGGTGAGCTCCCGCACGAGGTCGGGGAAGCGACCCGGCGCCGGGCGGAGCCAGAGAGAGGGTGATTCGTTGCCGGCGCGGAGGATATCGACCGCCCGCTCCCGCCCGAACCGATCCAGCCAGCGCGCGACGAGCCATCCGGGGTAGCCGTGGCGGGCGGCGAGGGAGCCGACCAGGTCGGCGTCGGGCTCCGGGAAGATCGGCCGCTCGAAGAGGCAGAAGCGGAACCCGCTGATCGGCACCGCGCGGGACAGCTGGTCGTCGTCGAGCGTCCCGCCGATCTTGATGTCGATCGCGCGGCTGATGCTCCGGAGGCAGCCGTTCGTGAACTTGACGGTCCAGCCGGGGAAGCGGCTCTTCACGATCTCCACGGTCTCGTAGACGGCGGCCCGGGCCGGGATTCGGTCGAGCCACACGATCTGGTAGACGGCGATCCTCAACGCCTGCAGCACGCGCGGATGAACCTTGCCCAGGCGGACCCGGGAGAACGCCCGGATGATGTGATCGATGGTGACGCGGTGGCGCGTGACGCCGTGGACGAGTTCCCAGAGGAAGGCCTGATCCTCGGGGGAGAGCCGGGCCTTCCCGACGATCGGCACGAGCGCCTCGTGGGCCAGGCATGAGGTGCGGTGCACCTTCGTCAGGGCGTCGACGGCGAGTCCTCGGACCATGGCTAGATAATGGGTCTCCACTTCATGCGGCCCCCTGCGGTTTCGAGACGAGAGAGCGGCGTCGGACACGACTGGATCGGCCTACGCACGGCCCCGCTCGACCACGGGCTGCAGCACCTGCGATTGTCGGGAGTGATTATCGGCGGTGAAGTTTGACCCCGAAAGGCTTTCGCAAGCGAGGGGCGCCGACCGTCTAATCAGTGTCCGGCCCGTGTGGCCGGACCGGCGAAGGGAAAGTCGGCTGCATCGATGACATCGACAGACCTGAGAGACCCCGAAACGATCCGCGAGATCTACTCCCGCTACGGCCGGGGGATCTTCAACTACGCCCTGAGGCTGGTGGGTGACTACCAGTGGGCGGAGGAGATCCTCCAGGAGACGTTCCTGCGGGCGTACTCCCGGGCGGAGACCTTCCGCAAGGGAGCGCGGGTCAGCACCTGGCTGTACCGGATCGCGATGAACCTCTGCTACGACCACCTCCGCTCGCCGCGGAACCGGCCGAAGGTGTCCCTCTCGGACACGGTCGGTGGCGACGACGGTGGCGAGGCTCTCTCCGAGCGCATGGAGGCCGACGGCGGAACGCCGGACGTCCTGGCGGTGGAGGGCGAGACGGCGCGGCTGGTGCGGGAGGCCATCGACGAGCTGCCGGACCGGGAGAAGAACGTCCTCGTCCTGCGACATTACCAGGGCCTCAAGTTCCGGGAGATCTCGGACATCACGGGACTTACGTCGCGGACGGTGCAGAACTGCCTGCGACGGGCGCGTGAGAAGCTCGCGCGCAGCCTGTCGCGCAAGGGCGTGAAGGCCGGCCTGACCGGGTAGGTGATGCCATGAAGTGCAGAAGCGTGCGAAAGATGCTGGACGAATACGTGTACGGGACGATCAGCGCTCGAAAGGCGGGCCGGATCCGCGCTCACATCGACAAGTGCTCCGGGTGCGAGGAGGCCCTCGCCGAGACGCACCTGGTCCACGAGGCCGTGGGCACGTGGACGGACCTGCCGCTCCCCGAGGACGGCTTCCACCGGCTCGACAGCCGGCTCGGCTTCGCGCCGCCCCCGGCGGTGGTTCTCCGCCCGCGCCGTTTCCGCCACCTCGTGCTTCCCTACGTCGCCGGCATCGCCACGGCGGCCTCGCTGATGCTCTTCCTCGGCAACCCGTTCGGCGGCGCGACTGATCTGACGAACGGGACGCAAGAGAGCCCGCCCGCCGTGACGAGCGACGCCCCGCTCGTCGCGGAGAATGACGGACCGCTGCCCGGCGAGCGCGCGCTCGAGGAGGTGGAGGGTCCGGTGCGCCTCATGGTGAACGGCGAGGTCATCGAGGTCGACGGCGAGACCTGGCATCGCATGAACGGTCGGTACGGGACCACGCGCACGGTCGGCCTCGACTACGAGACGAAGTGATCGAATGAGCGTCCGACGCCTGACCATCTTCGCCCTCTTCCTCTTCGGAGTCGCCGCCGTCCTCCACGCGCAGGAGAGCGTCCTCGAACGCCTCGACGGGGAGATCCGCGACCTCGCCGGTCGCGCGTCCCCGGCCGTCCTCAAAGTGAGCGTGGAGCGGGAACT
>JBDLIY010000488.1:0-3163 GCA_039714635.1 Planctomycetota bacterium | reverse complement strand
CTCATCGGCCAATCTGCTATTCGGGGTCAGACCCCGATTAGCAGATCAGCCACCGACGACCTTGATCGTGTTCCCGTCAGGGTCGCGGACCTCGAAGAAGCTCGACCCTTCGTCGCTCGTCGTGAGTTCGCACGCGAACTCCGCGCCCCGCTGCCGCAGGCGCCCGAAGGCGGCGGCGACGTCGTCCACCGCGAGGTGGATCCCGGTATCGCCGCCGGGCTCCCCGCTTCCGCCGCCCGTCCCGGGAACGTAGAGGCAGAGCGGGACGTCGCCGAGCCGGTACTGCGCCCAGCCGTACTCTTCGACGGCGAACTCCTCGGCCAGGCCGAGGACCTCCCGGTAGAAGGCCGTGGATGCGGCGAAGTCGGCGACGGGGATCTTCACGAGGGAGACGCGTGGCTTCAGGTCGTTCATCCCTCCAGCCTACCGGATCACGGGAGTCCGACTCCGGCTCACCAACCCGACTGATGATCCCGATCGCCCGGTCGGTGGGCTATCCTGTGGGCCCGACTGGCCACCGACCGGAGGAGAGAGACATGCCGGCAACGAAGGACCCGACGAATGCCCTGAAGAAGGCGGCGGCGGCCGTTCCGGACGTCGTCGAGGGGACATCCTGCAACCAGGCGTCGTACAAGCTGGGGAAGAAGGCGTTCCTCTACGTCGGCCCGGGCCCGAAGGGCGTCGGGTACAAGGCGATGTTCAAGCTCGGAGCGTCGCGGGAGGCGGCGGCGGCCCTGGCGAAGAGCGAGCCGAAGCGCTTCGAGGTCGGCAAGGGCGGCTGGGTCACGGCGCGGTTCACGGCCGAGGAGCCCCTCCCGAAGGAGATCTGGAGCCGCTGGCTCGAGGAATCCCGGGCGGAGGCGACGCAGACGGGAGGGGCCGGCGCGGTACAATGAACGGGCAGCGCGCGACCGGGGCACATCCATGGACCGACGTCGAATCCTCGCGCTGACTCTCTCCCTTCTTCTTCTCGCGTCCTGCGGCGGCGGTGGCTCCGTGCCCGCCGGCGGCGGGGGTGGCGGGGGCTCCTCCGACGGCCCTGTGGGCCGGATCCCCCCCCTCGACCCGGGCGAGGTGCCCGAACCAGCGCCGGCCTTCGAGTGGCGGTTCTTCAGCTCCACATTCTCCGGCCGGATCGTGCAGTCGGGGCAGTAGCAGAGGGAACCTGCTAATCGGGGTCTGACCCCGATTAGCAGATTTGCGCGTTCTTCAGCGCCTCCTGGAAGTCCCGCGTCGGGGACCACGGCGATCCGTGGCGCTCCGTCATCGTAAGGAACGCCCGGAAGACTTCGACGCCCCCCTCCAGATCGCCGGGGACGCGGACGACGCCCTCCTGGCCCTCGGGGCCCGTGTACTGGAACTCGATACCCTTCCGCCGCGGATTCGCCACGGAGAGGATCCGGACGTCGTGGATCGCCGCCCACGGGATGCCCCGCGCGCCGGTGACCAGGATGCCGTCCGGGTTCATCCGGACGCGGAACAGCCACCGCATCCCGGCCGCGCGCAGGCAGAGGAGACCGATCAGGGCCAGGAGCCCGCGGAGATAGATGATGTTCTCGCCGGGGACGAGGAACGCCGCCGCGATGAGGATCACCCCGGGCACGACGAAGACGTGGACGCTCCGGCGACGCATCCCGAAGGAGACGGACTCCGGGAGAGGGCCGGGTTTCGGCCCGGGCTCCCGGAGGAAGTTCTCGTCGTCGAAGGTGCGCTTCGCCACCGCATTCCTCCCCGCGAACGGCTGATCTGCTAATCGGGGTCTGACCCCGATTAGCACATTCCGCCTCAAACGGGTCGTGGCTACCCGAGGTTCAGCGACATCAGGAATTCGGCGTTCGTCTTCGTGCGGCCGACCTTGTCCTTCAGGAGCTCCATCGCCTCCACCGGGGACATGTCGTTCAGCACCTTCCGGAGCAGCCAGACGCGCTTCAACTCCTCGGGGTCGAGGAGCAACTCCTCCTTCCGGGTGCCGGAGCGGGCGACGTCGAAGGCCGGCCAGATCCGCTTGTCCGCGAGCTTGCGGTCCAGGTGGATCTCCATGTTGCCTGTGCCCTTGAACTCCTCGAAGATCACCTCGTCCATCCGACTGCCGGTGTCGATCAGGGCGGTCGACATGATCGTCAGCGAACCGCCGAACTCGATGTTGCGCGCCGCGCCGAAGAAGCGCTTCGGCTTCTGCAGGGCGTTGGCGTCCACACCACCGGACAGGATCTTGCCGGAGTGGGGGACCTCGGTGTTGTAGGCGCGGCCGAGGCGCGTGATCGAGTCGAGCAGGATCACGACGTCCTTGCCGTACTCCACCATCCGCTTGGCCTTCTCGATGACCATCTCGGCCACCTGCACGTGGCGGCTGGCCGGCTCGTCGAAGGTCGAGGAAATGACCTCGCCGCGGACCGTGCGCTCCATGTCGGTCACCTCTTCCGGGCGCTCGTCGATGAGCAGCACGATGAGGTAGGCCTTCGGGTAGTTCTCCATGACCGAGTTGGCGATCTTCTGGAGGACGACCGTCTTGCCCGCGCGCGGCGGGGAGACGATGAGCCCGCGCTGGCCGAAGCCGATCGGCGTGATCAGGTCCATGATCCGCATCTCGGTGGCGTCGGCCGACGTCTCGAGGATGATGCGATCATCCGGGTAGAGGGGCGTCAGGTCGTCGAACGTCGCCTTCTCGACGAGGACCTCGGGGTCCTCGTGGTTGATCGCCTCGACGCGGAGCAGCGCGAAGTAGCGCTCGTTCTCCTTCGGCGGGCGGATCTGGCCGGAGACGATGTTCCCGGTGCGGATCCCGAAGCGCCGGATCTGGCTGGGGGAGATGTAGATGTCGTCCGGGCTGGGCAGGTAGTTGTAGTCCGGGGAGCGCAGGAAGCCGAAGCCGTCCGGCAGCACCTCGAGCACGCCCTCGCCGTACATCAGGCCGTTCTTGTTCACCCGCTCCTTGAGGATGCGGAAGATCAGGTCCTGCTTCTTCAGCCCCGTGTAGTCCGTGATCCCCTCGCCCTTCGCGATCTCGTGGAGTTCGGGGATGTTGAGCTTCTGGAGCAGGGCGATGTGCGTCTCGCCGCGCTTCAGCGTCTCGTAGACGTCGTTCGTGGCCTTCTTCCTGCTCTTCGCCTTCGCCCCGTCCTTCTTCGCGGCGGCCTTCTTCTTCGGAGCCGCCTTCTTCGCC
>JBDLIY010000487.1:0-3167 GCA_039714635.1 Planctomycetota bacterium | reverse complement strand
CGCTTTCCGGCAGTGGGTCGCTGGCCCGCCGCCGGCCGCTGCCCGGTCGCCGGGCGCTTCCCGGCCCCCGGCGGCGTCCCGGCCACCTTCGACCAGTTCCGGCCGTCCCGGCGCTGCCAGCCGTCGTTCGTCCGGCGGTAGATGTTCCCCGCCTTGTCCGTGTAGACGTTGTTCTTCTTCGCGAGCCCCGTGGAGGGCCGCGTCGTCGGCCGCGTCGTCTTCCCGGGACGCGTTCCCGGCTTCACGCCCGGGCGTGTTCCCGGATTCGGGCCGGGCCGGACGCCGGGCCGGGCCGCCGGCCGGTGGTAGATGTTCCTGTTGACGTTGATCGTGCGATTGACGTTGAGGTTGACGTTCCGGTAGCCGCCCGGTCCCCACCAGCCGCGGCTCCGGCCCCCGCCGACGCCGACGGCGATCCCGCCGTTCGGGCCGCGATAGCCGACGCGGAAGCCCCAGCCGCCCGTCCAGGGGTTGTAGCGCACGGAGAAGCCCCACGTGCAGGGGCGGGGGTAGTACCAGCGCCGCCACCAGGAGCGATACCACCAGCCGGTCCCGTAGATGATGCAGCCACGGTAGACGTAGCAGCCGGTGTAGCCGGGGTAGTAGCCGACGTAGACATACTCCGGCGTGGAATCGTAGACGTAGACGTAGGTCGTGTTGTGGTTCGGGTTCTCCGGCGGGATCTCGTAGACCTCGTCCGGGACGTCCGTGCAGATCGCCCACGGCCCGGTGGGGGACGTCGAGACGTACCAGACCGCGTCCTCGCACAGGTAGTACATCGAGCCGAACCGGATCACGGACTGCGGCGTGTTGACCGCGTACTCGAGCTTCGTGCCCTCGATCGGCTCGAACTCCGGCTTCCCGTCGTACTCGACAGCGACGTCCACGGGTTTCGTCCGGTCCACCTTGTTCGTCTGGGGCACGTACGCCTCGAGGACCGCCTCCCGCGCCTGCTGCGTCCCGGCCACCGATGCCAGCACGTGGCCGACGGTCGAGTCCGCCGGGATCTTCGCGAAGTCCGGCGGGAGCGCGTCCGGCGCCACGTACGACCAGGCGCCGCCCGCGAGCTTCTTCGACTCGTACCAGCGGCCGGAGAGCAGCACATAGTGCTTCTGCGTCCCGATGTCCATGAACACGTCCTGCTCCGAGTTGGCGAGGAAGAGGAGGTTCGTGCCCTTGATCGGGGTGTACTCCGCCTTCCCCTCCGACTGGATCAGCTCCGTCGGTTCCGTGGCGACGATCACCTCCGGCGGCTTTTCGCGGCCGGCACCGTCGTCCCCGGCCTCGACCTTTGCCTTCTTCGCCGCGCTCGTCACCTCGGCCGGGACCCTTGTCTCCCGGCGCCAGGGTCCCGCGACCTCGGGGGCCGTCATCCAGGACTTCCCGACGGGAAGCCAGTACGCCTTCGGGGAGGCCGTGAGGACGATGAAGTACGGCGAGTTCGCGACGCGCATCAGGGTCGAGCCCTCGACGGCCTGGAGCTTCGCCTCCCCGTCGAGGACGACGAGGACGGCGGCGTGGTCGACGTAGCGGATCACCGGCGGATCCGTCCTGAACTCACCACCGTCCGACGACTCCTCCTTCGCGGCGTCCCAGGCGGCCACGAGCCGGTCGAGGGACATCTCGAGGTCCCAGGAGGGCGCCTCGCTGGCCAAAAACATCCGAAGTCGGTCGATCTGCTCCTTCTTCGCGTTCGGGAAGACGGCGTTCGGCACCGTGATGTCCTCGAACGTGACCACGCGCGCGGTCCGGTCGGTGAGCATCCGTGCGTGGAACCAGACCGTGCCGAAGACGGCTTCGGGCTGGTCGGCCATCTTCACGGAGACGGCCGACCGGGCCGTGATCCGGTCCTGCGTGACGGACTCGATCTGCGGCTGGTAGACCGTCACCACGCCCTTCGGCGTCACGATCTCGCGGGGCCAGTCGGCGTTGCCGTCCTCGGCGGCGGCCGGCAGGATCGGGAAGAGGAAGAGAACGGCGACGGCGAGGATCAGGCGCGGGCTCATGGGCTTCCCTCCACAGGCGGGGCGAACCGCTGATTATATCAGCGCGCGTCCGTTGACCCCCGGACCGAGACCATTGTAAGTTCAGAGTCATCACCAACCTCGGGGAGACAACCACGTGAAGAACCTCATTCTGATCCCGGTCCTTCTCGTCATCGTCGGCGGCTGCTCCACGATCGACGTGGACACGGACTACGACCGCGAGGCGGACTTCTCCGGCTACCGGACGTTCGACTGGGCCCCCGCGGACATGATGAAGATCCACAAGGGGTACAGCGAACTCACCGACCGTCGGATCCGCGGCGCGATCACCGAGGCCCTCGCGGCCGAGGGGATCCGGCGCTCCCCGACGAACCCGGGGCTCCTCGTGGCCTTCCACACCGGCGTCCAGGAGCGGACGGAATACCGCGACGCGGGCTTCGGAGCGGGCTACGGGCGGGGTCCCTACCACGTCGGCCTCAATCGTTCGCGCGTCGAGGAGCACCGCTATCTCGAGGGCACCCTGATGGTGGACCTCGTCGACGCCGAGAAGAACGAACTCGTGTGGCGCGGCCGGGCGACCGGCGTCGTGGGGGACTACGAGCACCAGGAGTCCCGGATCCGCGAGGCCGTCACGAAGATCTTCGAGCGGTATCCTCCGGAGAAGTAACCGGGCGGAAGGAAGGAAGACGACATGGCGACCCCGCGCGCCGCGATCGCGACGACGATCCTCCTCGCGCTCCTGGCGGGCTGCACCGTCGGCCCCGACTACGTCCGGCCGGAGATCGAGACGCCGGACGAGTGGAACCAGGAGCTGGCCGAAGGGCTCGAGCCGGGTGACGCGAACCACCGGGCCTGGTGGACCTCGTTTGACGACCCCGTCCTCGACGGGCTCATCGATCGGGCGCGGGAAGGGAACCTCAACCTGAAGGTCGCGGTCTCCCGGGTCCGCGAGGCCCGGGCCCTGCGGAAGTTCCAGGCCGCGGGCTGGGCGCCGAAGGTGAACGCGCTCGGCGAGATGAGCTACGGCCGGACGAGCGAGAGCGTCCAGCCGGTCCTCCCGGCCGGTGTCCACCGGACGGATACGAGTTTCTCGGCCGGCTTCGACGCGAGCTGGGAGCTCGACGTCTGGGGGCGCGTCTCCCGCGCGGTGGAGAGCGCCGACGCCGCGATCGAGGCGTCGAT
>JBDLIY010000486.1:0-3174 GCA_039714635.1 Planctomycetota bacterium | reverse complement strand
AAAGCTGGCGGAGAGCGTGGCTCTCGGCCGGCGGATCGAGCGGGTCGTCTGCGCCCGGGACGAGATCGTCTACGACGGCGTGACGGGGGCGAGGTTCCGCCGGGCCCTCGCCGGCCGGACCGTCCGCGCGGTGGGCCGCCGGGGGAAGCACCTCTGGTTCGAGCTCGACGAGCGGCCCTGGCCGCTCTTCCACTTCGGGATGACGGGCCACTTCCGCGTGCGGGACGTGGCTCCCCTGAAACTCGCCTCCAGCGGAAAGAAGCCCGACGACGCCTGGCCGCCGCGGTTCACGAAGCTGCGCCTCGTCTTCGGCGACGGAGGCGAACTGGTGATGACGAACGCGCGTCGGCTCGGCCGGATCCGCCTCCGCGACGACCCGCTCGCCGAGCCGCCGATCGCCCACCTCGGCTTCGATCCGCTCCTCGACCTGCCGTCGACACCGGACCTCGCGGTCCGGATGGCGCGCCGGAAGGTGACGCTGAAGGGCCTCCTCCTCGACCAGTCGTTCGCGGCCGGCGTCGGCAACTGGATCGCCGACGAAGTCTGCTTCCGGGCGCGGCTCGACCCGCGCCGCCGCGCGGACTCCCTCTCCCGGCCGGAGGTCGGCCGCGTCCGCCGCGCCCTCGGGGAGATCATCCGGCGCGCCGTCGCGGTCGACGCCGACAAGACCCGGTTCCCGCGGACCTGGCTCTTTCACTTCCGGTGGGGGAAGGAAACGGACGCCCGGATGCCTTCCGGCGACCGGATCGAGCACCTCACGGTCGCGGGGCGGACGACGGCGTGGGTTCCGTCGCGTCAGCGCGGCGGTTGAGCCGGTACAGCCCGAAACTCGCCGCGGCGAGGACGACGGTCAGGGCCGCCATCCACGGATGGCCGAGGATCGCGTCGAACTGCTCCGGCTCGGTGAGCGGCGGGTCTCCGTCCGCGGACCAGATATGCCCGACGAAGAAGGGGATGTTGAACGCCAGGTGGATCGCCCACGCCAGGGCGATGTCTCCCCGTGCGAGGATCGCGTTGTTCCGGAGGACGCCGACCGCGAAGAGGGACAGGATGGTCAGCGGATCGAGGACGAAGGGCTCCGCGCCGTAGAGGATCACCCGGTGGGGGCTGGCGTAGAGGGCGACGTGCATGCACGCGAAGAGGGCGGCCACGCCCACGGCGATCGGTCCCCGCCGGGCCGGGAAACGACGGTCGAGCGTGAGGAGCAGCAGGGCCCCGATCACGACTTCCTCGTTGAACGTCTGGCCGAGGGTGAAGGCCAGGGACGTCGTGTTGTCGAGGATCCCCGCCGCGGAGAAGGAGACGCCGGCGTCGCGGGCGACGAGGTCGATGAGGAAGATCGACGCCGGGAGGGCCACGGCGGTGGCCGCGAGGAACACGAGGGCTCCCCGGGCGCCGGTCGAGAGGCCGAGTCGCTCCGGCCACCTGTTGCCGAACGCGAGGATGCCGAGGGCGAGGATCACCGTGGAGGCGAGGCCGGAGATCCACCATCCCCAGTGGGGGTTGTAGGTCAACCCGAGCCAGGCCGCGACGATCCCCCCGACGAGGATGCGGCGGATCCAGGCGGCGGCGCGGGCGGAGTTCACTTCACCTCGAGCGTGATCCGGTTGGAGAAGACCAGGTGGCGGTCGTTGAACCGGCGGACCTCCTCGAGGACGACCTTCGCGTCGGTCCCGACGACGGACTTGTGGGCGGACTCGCCGTTCACGACGACTTCGATCTCCTTCTCGAGGTCGAACATCGCGTCGGAGACGAGGATCGAGAACCGCTTCACCCGGTGGGTGTCCACCGTGACCCGGTTGCCCTCGGCGATCGCCCGGATCCGGCCGAACCGGTTCGTGATCAGCCCGGCGAAGTCGTCGAACTTCCCTTTCGACGCCGTCTCACCGGTCTCGTCGATCCGGATCCACCGGAAGGTGTTCGCCGGGAAGTCCTTCTCCTTCTGCGGGTCGACCTGCCACTCGACAATCTTCGGCAGCGGGTCGCGGACGTGTTTCTTCAGGAACGCGCGGACGTCGTCTCCCTGCTTCACGAAGAGGAACGGGTCGTGGCCGGCGTCGGCGAACTCGCGGAAGTCGACCGAGATGCCCGCCGCCTTCATCTGCTCGACGCTCTGCCGGACGCGGTCGATCTTGAACAGCGAGTCCTTCGCGCCGTTCAGCGCGAGGAACGGGATGCCGCGCAGGTTCAGGAACCGGGAGACGCCGCCCGGGGAGCCGATCACCGGGACCGCGGCGGCGAAGAGCGTGGCCTCGGTTTCCACGAGGGCGTAGGTGCCGCGGCCGCCGTCGGAGTCGCCGGCGATCACGATCCGGTTCTCGTCGATGTTGAACCGCCGCTTCACCTGGTCGATCGCGTTCCTCACGTGGGCGCGGACCGCGGTCTCGCCCCATTCGTGGCGGTCGAAGGTCGAGGGGCCGAGCTTGATCCAGTTCAGCGGGTCGACGGCCTTCCCGATGTCGCGCGATTCGTGGGCGCCGCCGCCGGGGGCCGGCTGGCTGATCGCGCCGTGGAGGAACACCAGCAGGCCGGTCGGCCGCTTCGTCGAGTACTTCGACGGCAGGTGCCAGGTGTACTGGCGACTCAGGCCGTCCGGGCACCGGAAGGTGAGGGTCTTCGTGGAGGAGAGCCCCTTGGCGTACGGGCGGCCCTTCCGGAGGTCGCGGACGAGGCGCGGCGCCTTCCGTTTCCCCTCGTACTTCTTGAGCAGCTTCGGCAGGAGCTTCGCGGCCGTCTCGTCGTCGTCCGCGTCGACGTACTGCCAGAGCGGCTTGTGCATCCGCGGGTTGTAGTCCGCGGCCGCCGCGCCCGCCGCGAGGGCGGCGAGCGCGACGACGGAGAAGAGGGCGATTCGCATGACGTCCCTCCCGCGGTCAGACCCCGTGGGGTCTGACCCCATGACCCATCAGGCGGTCTTCAGGTAGGCGGCCAGCAGGTCGGCGGCGCCTTCCAGGTCCTTCTTGTTCAGCGTCTCCACGATCGAGTGGACGTAGCGCGTCGGGACGGACAGCGTGATGGCCGGCTTGCCCTCGCGCGCCATCTGGATGCCGCGGGCGTCCGTGCCGCCGCGGGGCAGGATCTCCAGCTGGTACTTGATCCCGCCCTTGTCGGCCAGGTCCCGCATCTTCGCCACCAGGGCCGGATTCGAAATCGACGCGCCGTCCATCACCTTGA
>JBDLIY010000485.1:0-3181 GCA_039714635.1 Planctomycetota bacterium | reverse complement strand
AGGAGAGGTTGGCGTACTGCGTGTCCGCGGTGTTGTCGGCGATCACCTGCTGCGCTTGCCCGATGTTGACCGGTGACGGCTCGACCAGAGCATGTTGACCCTCTCCGCCGACTCCGACCCTCACCTTGATGATGTCCCTGTTCCCGGACTTGTTCCGGATCCTGACTTTGACCGGACCGTCAGGCAGATGATATTCAGGCATGCGACTCCTCCCCTTCTGGAATCGGGCTGTCACTGAGGAAGGCGGATTTCCGTCGATTCGATTTCGCCCTTTCCTCGAATCAGGCCGCCCTCGGCGGGAGATTGTAGGCAGGGACGGGGCCCGGCGCCACGGAGGAGAGGGAATCCGGCGTCGCCCGATCCGGGCCGGCTCACCCCTTCGCCGGCAGGATCGTCCCCGTCACCTCACCGAATCCCACCCGGTAGCCGTCGCCCTGCGCGTAGCCCGTCATCGCGATCGTGTCGCCGTCGGCGATGAACTTCCGCTCGCCGCCGCCCGGCAACGCGATCGGCTTCGTGCCCCGCCAACTCAGCTCCAACATGCTGCCGTAACTCCCCTCCGTCGGACCGCTGAGCGTGCCCGAACCCATCAGGTCGCCCGCGTTCACCGGGCAACCATTCACCGTGTGATGGGCCAGCTGCTGCGCCATCGTCCAGTACATCGTCCGGAAGTTCGATTCGCAGATCAGCACCGGCGGCCGGCCCTCCGGAGCAAGCGTCACCTCGAGCACCACGTCGAAAGCGCCCGGCGCGTCGCCCCTCAGGTACGGCAGCGGCTCCGGGTCCTGGTCGGGACCGGGACAGCGGAACGGCGCGAGGGCGTCGAGGGTGACGACCCAGGGCGAGATCGACGTGCCGAAGTTCTTGCCGAGGAACGGGCCCAGCGGGACGTACTCCCACTTCTGGATGTCGCGCGCGCTCCAGTCGTTCATCAGCACCATGCCGAAGATGTGCTCCTCGGCGTCCGCGACGGAGATCGTCTCGCCGAGGTCCGTCCCCGAACCGACGAGAAACGCCGTCTCCAACTCGAAGTCCATCAGCTTCGACGGGCCGTACGTCGGCGCGTCGGCGTCGTCCGCCTTCGTCTGGCCCATCGGGCGGTGGAGGTCCGTGCCCGACACGACGACGGAGCTCGCCCGGCCGTGGTACGCCACCGGCAGGTGCAGCCAGTTCGGCATCAAGGCGTTCTCGGGACCACGGAACATCGTCCCGACGTTCGTCGCGTGCTCCTTCGAGGAGTAGAAGTCCGTGTAGTCGCCGATCTCGGCGGGGAGCATCATCGCCACCCGGTCCGCGGGGACGAGGACGCGCTCGCGAAGCGCACGGTCGTCCCTCAGGATCGGGTTGTCGTCCTGAAGAAGGTCCGTCAGCGCATCGCGCACCGCGCGCCAGACCGGCCGGCCGAGCGCCATGAAGGCGTTCAGACGGCCGACGCCGAAGACGCCCTCGGGCAGGCCCGCGACAGCGGCGAAACGCCCCTCGCACTGGAGCTGGTAGAGGTCGACGGCCCAGTCGCCGATCCGCGAGTACACCCGCGCCCGATCGCTGCCCCGCGGCACGCCGACGCCGAACGGGAGGTTCTCGATCGGGAAGTGGGAGGAAGGGTCCACGGAGATGAAGGACTTCATCGCTGGTTCCTCTCTACTCGGTTCTCTCTACAGGAGCCCGAGCGCCCGCAGGTCGTCGCGGGGCTCGTCGAGGCTGCAACTGCCGAACGAGGTCAGGTACCCGAGGTCGCCGGCCTCGACCCGCAGGTCGCGCCAGGAGAAGGTGTCGCCGCGGAAGCAGAAGCACTCCGGGTCCTCCTCGCCGACGATCTCACAGATGCGTTCGACGGGAAGCCGGTGGACCTCCGCCATCACCAGCGCGCCGAAGACGTTGAGGAACCCGTGCGCCATCGTATCGATCTTCCCGTCGTGGTGGCGGACGGGGTGGTGGAGGCCGGCGGTGGCCTTCAGCGGACGGTTCTTCGTCGCGCAGGCGTGGATCGCGCCGGCGACCTCCTCGACGGAGGGGAACGCTTCGGGGACGAGCCCGCCGCAGCGGACCTTCAGCCCCGCGAGAACCGGGAGGCTCTCCACGAACCCCGGCAGGTCCGCCTCCCAGCCGGCGGGGAAACCGGTCTCGAACCAGTAGTGGCCGGTGACGCCGCGGTCGCGGAGTCGGGCCGAGACGTCCGCCGCCTGCGCCGGGTCGATCCCGGCGAGCTTGCCCTCCACGCCCACGACTTCGACGGCGTCGATGCGGCTGCCGATGTCCATCGCGTTGCCGATGTCGGCGGCGAGGTTCGCGCCCGGGCGGATGATCACCGTCAGCGGGAACCGCTCGCGCCGGCCGCGCAACCGCGGCGCCAGCTCGTCCACGCGCCAGGCCGGCACGACGAACGAGTGGAGCATGAAGTCCTCGTCGGACTGCTCGAACTCGAGCCAGTTCTTCACCGCGGTCGCCATGTCGAGCTGCGCCGGCGGGAAGAGCCCCGCGTAGTCGATCAGCTGCGACATGAACGTCTGGAACGAGAATTCCATCGGCCTGCCTATGCCTCCGGGTCCAGCCAGGAAGTGCCGTACTCGGGATCCTCGACGGCGAGGACCGCCTTCGACACGGTGAGCGGCCGGAACGTGTCCACCATCACCGCCAGCTCGTTCGTCGCGCGCTTCCCGATCGACTCCTCCGTCTTGCCCGGCTGCGGCCCGTGCGGCAGGCCGTCCGGGTGGAGCGTGATCGAGCCGTACTCGATGCCCGACCGGCTCATGAACTCGGAGTTCGCGTAGTAGAGGACCTCGTCGGTCATCACGTTGCTGTGGTGGTACGGCGCCGGGATCGCCTCCGGGTGGAAGTCGTAGAGCCGGGGGACGAAGGAGCAGATGACGAAGCCGTCGCCCTCGAAGGTCTGGTGGACCGGCGGCGGCTGGTGGACGCGGCCGACGATCGGCTCGAAGTCCTCGATGTTGAACGCCCACGGGTAGTAGTAGCCGTCCCAGCCGACGGTGTCGAAGGGGTGGTGGTCGAGAACGACCTCGTGGAGGCCGTTGTCCCGCTTCACCATCAGGTTGAACTCCCCCTCCTCGTCCCCCTCCTCGTCGTGGACGGGCAGACGGTCGGGCTTGCGGATGTCGCGCTCGCAGAACGGGCTGTGCTCGAGAAGCTGGCCGTGCTCGTTGCGGTAGCGCTTCGGCGTGCG
>JBDLIY010000484.1:0-3181 GCA_039714635.1 Planctomycetota bacterium | reverse complement strand
TGAGAACGCGGGGCGCGTCGTGCCGTTTGAGATGCAGGCAGCCCAGCTTCGCCAGCTCCTCCTCGGAGAGGTGCTGCCGGCTGTTCATCAGCTCGACACCGTCGATCGAGATCGAGAAGTCCCGGTCGTGGGAGGTGAGGACCATCTCCTTCCCTCCCCGGGTCTTCTCCGTCGCGAGCTTCTGTCTCGGTTTCATGGACGCCTCCCGGCTACTTCTTCCTGAACCGGTTCTTCCCCGTGTAGACGTTCGTGTCCGGGGAGATGGTCACGTTGAGGTCGAGTTCGACGCTCTTCGCCGCGCGATTGCTCGCCAGTTCGTTCCCGCCCGCGTTCAGCTCGAAGCCGTCGTCGCCGGCGCGGCGAATCCGGTTCTTCTCGAGGAAGTTCCCCGTCGTGTCGACCTGGATCCCGTCCGAGCCGGGCTTCGTGACGCGGTTGCGGATCAGGCGGCAGTTCGCGGAGCGGACCAGGATGCCGACCCCGCCGACGCCGTTCACGACATTCTTCTCGACGAGGTGCCCCTCGCCGCCGAACAGGTGGATCCCGATGCCGCGAACCGCGCCGATCCGGTTCCGGATCAGCTCGTGGTCGTTCCCGGTCGTCACGATCGCGTCGTCGTTCACGCCGTCGAAGCGGCAGCGCTCGACGATGCACTGGCGCGTCGAAACTCCCCCGGCGTCCTCGACCAGCAGGACTCCCGCGTCGCCGATGTCGTCGAAACGGCATTTCTTCACGACGATGTCCGCGCTGCCCTCGGCTCGCACGCCGCTGCGCTGCGTGTCGAGGACGCGGCAGCCGAGAAGGGTGATGCCGGAGCAGCCGCGGATCCACACGCCGTCGGCGCGGGAGTCGACGATCTTCAGCCCCTCGACGCTCACGCCGACGCAGTTCTCGATGGTGAGGGGAACGTTCCGGCCGTCGAGGATCGCGCCCGGCTGGCCGAGCAGCCGGATGCCGCTCGTCGTGATCCGGACGTCCTCGTTCCAGGTGCCGGACTTCACGAGAACGACGTCCCCGTACTCCGCGACGTCCACGGCCGCCTGGATGGTGTCGTGGTCGGCCGGGACGCGAATCGTCCGCGCGGCGGCGTCGCCGGCACAGAGGATGAGCAGGGCCGCGGCGAACCACCACGGCCCGGCGACGAGGGTCGCTCTAGTCATCCTCCTCCGGATCGAAGCTGTTGTCCCTGTAGACGTTCGTGTCCGGGTCGATGCTGACGGAGAGGTCGTCGCCGTCGTTCTTCTTCGCGACGTTCTTCTTCACCTTGTTCCCGCCGGCGTCCATCTGGAAGCCGTCATCGCCGGAGAGCTTCACGAGGTTCGCCTTCACGACGTTGTCGCCGGCGGAGACGACGATGCCGTCGTCGCCCGCGCGGACGACCTTGTTCGCGCCCACCGAGGACTTCGTGGCGCCGAGGACGATGCCGTCCCCGACCACGTCCTTGACGATGTTCCGCGAAACGGAGTTGTACGTGCCGCCGGCCGTGAGGACGATGCCGTCGCCGTCCGCGTAGCGGATCGTGTTGCCCCTCACCCGGTTGTCGTCCCCGTCGACGACGATCCCGTCGCCGTCCACGGTCTTCAGGATGTTGCTCTTGATCCAGCTGTCGTCCGCGCCCGCGTTCACGCCGTCGCCGCCGACGTCCTTGATGATGCAGCGGGTGACGAGGACGTGCTCGGAGCCGACGAGCTCGATGCCGTCGCCGTCGACCTCGCGGATCACGCAGGCCTTCACCGTCAGGTGGTCGCAGCCGCTGGCGTAGATCCCGGCCTCGTCGGAGTTCTGGATGATGAAGCCGCGGATCGAGACGTCGTCCGCGGTGACCTCGATCACCGGGTCGCCGTCGTCGCCGTCGAGGACGACACGGCCGCGCGCGATGAGCTTGATCTCGTCCGTCGAGATCGTCAGGTTCTCGACGTACTTCCCTTCCTTGACGAGGATCGTGTCGCCCGCCGACGCGTTCTTCAGCGCGTCGGCGATGGTGTCGTGGTCCTTCGGGACCTTGATCGTGTCGGCCGCCGCCGTTCCCGCCGCCACCAGCAGGAAGGCCGCCAGGCCGATTGCGATGAACGTCTTCATCTAGCCTCCGCTGCGCACTTCGTCCGCGGCCCGCCCTCCGGACAGTGTATGCGACGAATGCGGCGTTGCTGTGGGGCAAAAAGCGGTTCGGCCCCCGGGGAACCGCCGGTAAGTTGGCTCCATGACGACGTGCTTCTTCGCCTCCGATCTCCACGGGCGGCCCGCCCGGTACCGCGCGCTCTTTTCGGCCATCGACCGGGAGCGGCCGGACGCCGTGTTCCTCGGCGGCGACCTCCTGCCCTCGTTCGGGTTCGCGCGGCCCGCGGAGGAGGAGCCGATTGACGACTTCGTCCGGGACTTCCTGGTCCCCGGATTCCGCGACCGGCCGGTAAAGCCTCGCGTCTTCCTGATCCTCGGGAACGACGACCCGCGCGCGGAGGAGCCCGGCATCCTCGACGCCCAGGCGGCCGGCGTGTGGGAGTACGTCCACGACCGCGCGGTGGACCTGGACGGGCGCCGCGTCTTCGGCTACGCGTACGTCAACCCCACGCCGTTCGGCCTGAAGGACTGGGAGCGCTACGACGTCTCTCGGTACGTCGATCCCGGCTGCATCTCCCCGGAGGAGGGCCAACGCTCCGTCCCGGTCCGCGGGAACGAGATCCGGTACGCGACGATCGCCGGGGACCTGGAGCGCCTGGCCGACGGCGAGGATCTGGACGACGCGATCTTTCTCTTCCACGCCCCGCCGTATCGGACCAACCTCGACCGGGCGGCCCTGGACGGGAAGAGGATCGACCACGTCCCCCTCGACGTCCACGTGGGGAGCATCGCGATCCAGCGGTTCATCGAGGCGCGGCAGCCCCTCGTGACGCTGCACGGCCACATCCACGAGTCGGCGCGGATCACGGGGGACTGGCGCGACCGGATCGGCCGGACCCACCTGTTCGGCGCGGCGCACCACGGGTCGGAGCTGGCGCTCGTGCGGTTCGACCCGGCGGAGCCGGAGAAGGCGACGCGGGAGCTGCTGCCCTGACGTGTCTCCTCCATACGGAGTCAGGGCAAAGTTGGTGGAGACGTGAGGAGTCAGGGTGCGCGTTTTGCCCTGACTCCGTATGGAGTGGAGGAGACGTGGGGTTATTGGGGGTCGGGGTCCAGCTCCAGT
>JBDLIY010000483.1:0-3194 GCA_039714635.1 Planctomycetota bacterium | reverse complement strand
CGCAATGGACACAGAAGTCCGCCTCCGCCTCGTAACGATGCCGGTCCGCGCCGTACTCCTCCGCCAACGCCGCGAGAGCCGGCGACTCCGGCGCGTGCGCACACAACAACTCCACGATCGTCTTCCGGTAACGGTCCAGCCTCTCCGTCCGCGTCTTCACGACCAGGCCAGCCTCCGCCGGATAGACGCACGACACCACCAGCCGCTGCCACTCCCCGTAGTCCAGCTCCACCATGCACAACCGGCAACCGCCGTGCGGCTCCAGGGCCTCGTGCCAGCACAGCGTCGGGACCTCGATCCCCGCGGCCCGCGCCGCCTCGAGCAACGTCATGCCCTCACTCGCCGCCACGTCCCGCCCGTCGATCGTCAGCGTGAACTCACTCATCGGCGACCACCCCCGCGACCAGCTCCGAGCCCGCCGGTGCCGTCTCGGGAACCGCGTCCCCCGAGATCTTCACCACCGCCGAGTACTTCGACGGACACACGTCGAAGCAGACACCGCAACGGTCGCAATGGTCCTGGTTGATGACGTGCAGCTTCTTCCGCTCCCCGTCGATGCCCTGCGACGGACACTTCTTCATGCAGATCGTGCAGCCGCGACACAGGTCCGGATCGATCCAGTACGAGATCAGGGCCTTGCACGACATCGCGCGACACTTCTTCTCCCGGATGTGCTCCTCGTACTCCTCCCGGAAGTACCGCAGCGTGGAGAGGAACGGGTTCGGCGCGCTCTTCCCCAGCGCGCAGAGCGACGCGTCGATCGCGCACTCGGAAAGCTCCTCCAGGGTCTCGATGTCCCCCTCGCGCCCCTCGCCGGCGCAGATCCGCGTCAGGATCCGGTGCATCTGCCGCAGGCCTTCCCGACACGGCACGCACTTCCCGCAGGACTCCTCGGTCAGAAACTCGATGAAGTAGCGGGCGACGTCGACCATGCAGTTGTCTTCATCCATGACGATCATGCCGCCCGAACCCATCATGGAGCCCGCCTCGGTCAGCTCGTCGAAGCCGACCGGAAGATGCAGCTGATCCTCCGGGATGCAGCCACCGGACGGGCCGCCCGTCTGCACGGCCTTGAACTTCTTCCCGCCGGGAATGCCGCCGCCGATCCCGTCGATGATCTCGCGCAGCGGGATCCCCATCGGGACCTCCACGAGCCCCGTGTTCTCGATCTTCCCCACGAGAGAGAAGATCTTCGTCCCCGTGCTCCCCTCCGTGCCGATCCCCCGGAACCAGTCCGCTCCGCGGTTGACGATCAGCGGGATGTTCGCCCACGTCTCGACGTTGTTGAGGACCGACGGCTTCCCCCACAACCCCTTCACGTTGCTCCGGACGTACTTCGGCCGCGGCTCCCCGACGCGCCCCTCCAGGGACGTCATGAGCGCCGTCGACTCGCCGCACACGAACGCCCCCGCGCCCTTGTGCACGATCACGCCAAAGTCGAACCCGGAGCCGAGGATGTCCTCCCCCAGCAGGCCCCGCTCCTCCGCCGCCGCGATCGCGATCCGGAGGTTCTTCACCGCCAGCGGGTACTCCTGCCGGACGTAGACGTAGCCCTCCTTCGCGCCGATCGTGTACCCGCCGATGATCAGCCCCTCGAGGATCGAGTGCGGGTTCCCCTCGAGCAGCGCCCGGTCCATGAACGCGCCCGGGTCGCCCTCGTCGGCGTTCACGATCACGTACTTCGGGTCGTCCGGTGCGTTTCGCGAGCCCTCCCACTTGCGGCCCGCGGGGAAGCCGGCGCCGCCGCGCCCGCGGATGTTGCTGGCCTTCACCTCTGCGAGGACTTCCTCCGGGCTCATGTCGAAGAGCGCCTTCGCCAGCGCCGAGTAGCCGCCGATCGCCAGGTAGTCGTCGATGCTCGTCGAGTCGATCCGGATGTTTTGCGACAGCAGCGTCCGCTCCTGTTGGGCGTAGAACGGGATGTCGTCTTCGCAGGTCGCCCGTTCGCCGCCCGGCCCCTCGAACAGGAGCCGCTCGACCACCCGGCCGCCGACCACGGTTTCCTCCACGATCTCCGGCACGTCCTCCGGCTTCACCGAGAGGTAGCACGTCCCGGACGGTTGCATCACGACGACCGGTCCCCGCTCGCAGAACCCGGGGCAGCCCGTGCCCTTCGTGTCCACGCTCGCGTCGAGCCCCTTGGCCGCCAGCTCGCGGTGGAACGCTTCAATGACTTCGGCCGCTCCCGACGCCAGGCAGCCGGCGCCCGCGCACACCGCGACGCAGGGCCGATCCGCCGGCCGCGCGTCGGCCAGCGCCTGCCGGACCTCCGCCAGCTCCCCGGGCGAACGCAGCCGCGTCATTCCGCCCCTCCGTCGACCCCGGCCAGCACCTTCTCGGTCTTCCCCGACGACACGTTGCCGTGCGTCTTCCCGTCGATCTCGATCACCGGCCCCAGCGCGCAGCACCCCAGGCAGTTCACGGTCTCCAGGCTGAACTTCAGGTCCATGTCGGTTTCACCGGGCTCGAGGCCGGTGAGCTCCGCCACCGTGTGCAGCACCTGCGACGCCCCGCGGACGTGACACGCCGTGCCCGTGCACACGTGCACCTGGTGGCGCCCCTTCGGCACGAGGCTGAACGCCTTGTAGAACGTCGCGATATGTCGGATCCGGGCCAGCGGCACGCCCAGCCGTTCGTGGATCCGGGCGATCGCGTCGCGCGGCAGCCAGTGGTTCTCGCCCTGGATGTCGAGCATGACCTGGATCAGCGCGCTCGTTTCCGCGCCATGCCCGTCGATGATCTCGTCGATCCGCCGCGAATCCATGCTCACACCCATGCTCATGCCAGCACGTAACATTTCGAGTCGACGTCGAACGTGACGAGGCCCCGCCGCGAGGACTCGTTCATGTGGCGGGAGATGTCGGACGCGCTCAGCCCGAGCCGCTCCGCCATGTCCCGCGTCGAGTGCGGCTTCTGGCGGAGCAGCCCCAGCGCCTGGCCGATCGCGATCCGGTCCGAGAACAGTTCATCGATCAGACGGCCCGTCTCCTCGCTTGCGTACCACTCCCGATACGCCTCGTCCGAACGCGTCGGAACCCGCAGCTTCTCCCGTTCCACCAGCTTGATCCAGGGCACGAGCTCCGTCAGCGCCGCGAGTTTCAGCGGAAGGTCCGCCGTCTCCTCACCGACCGGCCCCAGGCCACTCAGCTGCCCCGCGAAGTCGCTCATCACCTCCGCGAAGCGCGCCCCTTCCG
>JBDLIY010000482.1:0-3194 GCA_039714635.1 Planctomycetota bacterium | reverse complement strand
GGATCAAGGCCCGCCGGATCCTCGATCTCCGCGGCTCGGGCCTCTGGGAGGGCGACCTGCCGACCATGCGCCGCGACGCGCCCCGACGGCGGAAGCGGAAGTCGTGATCCTCGTCGACACGTCGGTGTGGATCGCGGTGTTCCGGAGGCGGAAACCGTTCGACCTCGAGGCCGTCGCGGCCTTCGAGGAGGTCGTTACCTGCCTGCCGGTGATCCAGGAGGTGCTCCAGGGATTCCGCGAGGAGGCGGCCTTCCGCGCCGCGGAGGAGGCGATGTTCTCGCTGCCCGTCGTGGAGACGCCGCTGTCCGAGGCGGTCTTCAGGGATGCCGTTGCCCTCTACAGGACGGGACGGAGCGTCGGAACCACCGTGCGATCGTCGGTGGACTGCCTGATCGCCGCCTGCGCGCTGCGCCACGACCTCGAGGTGCTGCACGCCGACCGCGACTTCGAGGCGATCGCCTCCTACTCGGGGTTGCGCCAGAGAAAAGTGGGTTGAGTCACTTCTCCCGCGGTGGCGGTGCGAGCGTCGGCCCGAGCTCCTTCAGGACGTCCACGTCCGCGGGGCCGACCACGTGGATGACCCGCGGACCGCGCAGCCAGGCCCACCATTTGAACTTCCGGCCGTCGGGGTGGGCGAGGGGGCCCGTCGCGAATGTCGCGCTCTCCCCGGCGGCCTGGCCCTCGAACGCCATCAGGCCCGCGAGGAACGCCTTCGCGGCGGCGGCCGAGTCGTGCTCCGTCAGGGAGACGCGCAACTCCCGCGGCGTGACGACGGCGGCGCCCGCGAGATAGCCGGCGAACATCTTCTCGATCTCCGGGTCCTTCATGCGCTCGCCGAGGCGGTTCCGCAGGTGGAGTTCCGAGAGCGGCTCGACTTTCCCTTTCGGCTTCGCGGCGACGAGCGTCGCGACGGCGTCCGGCGGGTCGAAGGGGCGACCATATCGGTCCGGGTGGAAGACGGTCGACGTCGTCCGCGGCGGCTCGACGAGCATCCGGCCCAGAAGGTCCGGATCGCGCTTCTCGATCGAGGCGACGAAGCGGCGGCCGGCGTCCCGGAGGCGCCGCATCGCCGGATCCCGTCGGGCCACCAGCGTCCGGTCCACCTCCGCGGGGACCCCGAGGTGGGGCGCCACCTGCGCCGACCAGTGCTCCGCGCGGCCCTCGATCACCATGTTGAGGGCGCGGTGGGCTTCGGGGTCCGGCGCCCCGGCGAGCAGGGCGGAGAGTCCGAACGCGCGGTCGTCCATCGCGTGGACCGCCTCGTGGGCGAGGATGAACGTGAGCACGCGGGTGCGGTCGAGCGACTTCGGCAGCTCGTCGACCGCGCCCGTCGAGACGTGGATCTTCTTCGAGATCAACCCGTACTTCGCCCGCGTAACCCGCGCCAGGGAGTTTGCGTACATCTCGGCGAGGATGCGCTGCGACCGCTCCGGCCGTTCGGGGAACAGGATCGGGACGTCCCGGCGGAACTCCTCCAGCAGAATCGCGCGCATCCCCGCCCGGTCCACGAGTTCGACCTCGAGGCCTTCCGGCCAGGCGAGGCCGATGGCTTCCACGAGGCGGGGGCGGATCTTCGCGAGGTCGGCCCGTATCGCCTCGACGGTGACGACCGGCTTCTTCTCCGCGGCCCCGGCGAGGGGGGCGGCGATCGCGATCAGGACGATGAGAGCGGTCAGGATGCGCATCGTGGACGTTTATACTCGTGTCGTGAGACCCGTGCGAGTGCTCCTCCTGTTGCTGCTGGCCGCCCCGGCCTTCGCCGGGGACGGTCCGTACGACCGCTTCGCCCGCGGAATCCGCAGCGAGAAGGCCGAGCGCCGCCGGGAGGCGATCGAGACGTTTCTCGAAAACCCCGACGCGATTCCCGCGGACCGGACGGCGCGCGTGGCGAAGCTCCTCATCCACGCGATGGAGAAGGATCGCCGCCCGGAACTCCGGGGCCTCGCCGCGCGCGGCCTGGCCGTCTACCGTTCGACGGAGAACGACGTTCGAATCCTCCAAAGGCTCGGGGAGGAGGAGAACTGGAAGGCGCAACGGCCCCTCATGGCGGCGCTCACCGGGTTCGGGGACGAGACCACGATGGCCTGGCTCGGCAAGCGCGCCTTTGGCGAGACCCGCGACGGCGTTCGGGCTCTCTGGGTGGAGGCGCTCGGTCGATCGGCCCGGCCGGAGGCATACCGGGATCTCCTGAAGATCTCGGGGGTCCGCACGCCCTGGCCCGTGATGCAGGCGGCGGCGATCGCCCTCGGCCGGCACCCGCGGAAGGAGAGCGTCGACCGGCTGATCGACCTGCTGTGGAGCGATCGGGCGGGCGTGGCGGAGGCCGCGCACGAGTCCCTCGTCCGGCTGACGGGGAAGGGCGATCTCCCGGTGGAGGCGGCGGCCTGGGTGAAGTGGTGGGGGGAGCACGGCGAGAAGTTCGAGTTCCCCGGCGCGAAGGCTCCGGAACCCGGGGACGGCTCCACCACGAAGACCACGGCCGGCGGGACGACGACGGTGCCGACCTACTACGACATCCCGATCCGCGGGAAGCGCGTCGTCTACTGCCTCGACGTCTCCGCCTCGATGTGGGGGCCGAAGTTCACGGCGGCGAAGACGGAGCTCGCGCGGTCGATCACGTCGCTCTCCACGCGCTACCGTTTCGACGTGATCTTCTTCAACGAGCATCCCTACGCGTGGGCGCAGGACATGATCCCGGCGTTCCCGTTCCAGAAGCTCGACTGCGTGACGGTCTTCGCGGACCTCGAGACGAAGAAGTTCACGAACGTCTTCGACACCCTGGAGCGGGCCCTCGGCTACGCGGGCGTCGGGCGGTACGCGCTGAAGGACCGGCCGGGCGTCGACGAGGTCTTCCTCCTGACGGACGGGGAGCCGAACCGCGGGCGGTACCGGGACCGGCCGGGGATCCTCGCCGGCCTCGAGACCCTGGACCCGAGGAAGACGGTCCGGATCCACACGATCTCGATCGGCGAGGACCCGAAGGAGCTGATGAAGGCGATCGCCGCGGCGCGGGGGGGCCGGCACGTCCACGTCCCGGCGAAGAAGTAGCCGGATTCTGCGGATTCGGAATCCGCACTTCGATGCTCCAACTCATTGGAGCCGTGCGCCTTACGGCGCTCGATGTCTATGAGTACCATCCCAGGAACCAGCGGCGCTTCGCGGCGGCGCGGGAGCCGCCCTTCGGGGCCTGGCGG
>JBDLIY010000481.1:0-3211 GCA_039714635.1 Planctomycetota bacterium | reverse complement strand
CCGCGACCTCATGCTCGACAACGTTGAACGAAACCGCTCGCTTCGCTGCGCGGTAGTTGTCGCCGAAGGAGAAGCGATGGCGCAGAGAGCGCCGATGGAGTTCGAGCGGGCGCGGTAGTTGGCCAGCGCGGCGGGCGAAACTCGCGGGGCGAGGTGACGGGAAAGAGAATGGGTTCCTTCACCAGGGGGCGGCAACCCCCGAATCGGCAAAGGAACCCAATGACAGTTCTCCGTACCAAGATGCGCGAAGACCTTCGCGTTCGCAACCTCTCCCCCCGTACTGCGAAGACGTACATCGACGCGGTCGCCAAGTTCGCCCAGCACTTCGGCAAGTCTCCCGACCTCCTGGGACCCGAGGACATCCATCGCTACCAGGTCTACCTCGTCGACGAGAAGAAGGTCTCGTGGACGACGTTCAACCAGGCTGTCTGCGGCCTCAGGTTCTTCTTCTGCAAAACGCTGGGTAGGAGCTGGGAGATCCGGCACATCCCGTTCGCGAAGCTGCCGCGCAAGCTTCCAGTCGTCCTGAGCCGAGGCGAGGTCCGCCAGCTCTTCGAGCGCGTCACGAACTTCAAGCACCTCGGGATCATGATGGTCGCCTACTCGGCCGGGCTTCGCCTGGCGGAGGTCACCAGCCTGCGCATCCCGGACATCGACAGCAAGCGCATGGTGATCCACGTTCGCCAGGGCAAGTGCCAGAAGGACCGGTTCGTTCCCTTGTCACGGATCGTGCTGGAGGTCCTTCGCGAACTCTGCCGAATCGAGAAGCCCCACGACCACCTGTTCTGCGGTCAGCGTCAGGGGCGTCCGATCACGCATTCCGCGGTCCAGAGGTTCGTCCCTCGCGTCGGTGAGGCAGCCGGCATCAAGAAGCAGGTGACGATGCACTGCCTGCGCCACTCGTTCGCGACGCACCACCTGGAAGCCGGAACCGACCTGCGCACGCTGCAGCTGCTGATGGGCCATTCGAGCCTGCAGACGACCAGCCGGTATCTGCACATCTCCAAGGAGAAGATCAGCGCGGCGAAGAGCCCCATCGATCAGATCGAGAACTTCGAGAGCACCGAGTAGCTGCGATGGCACGGTCGCCCTTCGAGGTGGCCGACGTCATCCGAGAACACGCCGAGACCTTCTTGCAGGTCTTCGGCGACGTCGTGGGGTCGGCCAAGAGACGCGTGATGCGCAGGCTCACCGCGTGCAGGACCGCTGCGCTCGGCGGTCACGTCGAGTCCTGCGATCACTGCGGCTACGAGCGCATCGCCTACAACTCCTGCCGCGATCGGCACTGCCCGAAGTGCCAGGCCAGCGCGTGCGCCGAGTGGGTCGAAGCGCGCGAGGGTGATCTCCTTCCGGTCCCGTACTTCCACGTCGTCTTCACCGTTCCGCCGGCGATCGCCGCGATCGCGCTGCAGAACAAGAAGGTGATCTACGGCATCCTGATGCGCGCTGCCGCCGACGCGTTGCTCCAGATCGCCGCCGATCCGAAGCACCTCGGCGCCGAGATCGGCGTGCTGTCCGTGCTGCACACCTGGGGCCAGACCTTGACCCACCATCCGCATGTGCACTGCCTCGTGCCCGGCGGCGGGCTCGGCGCAGATCGACGAACCTGGATCGCCTGCCGGCCCGGATTCTTCCTGCCAGTGCGGGTGCTCAGCGCCGTCTTTCGCGGCAAGTTCCTCGAGCAGGCGCGGCGGGCGTTCGCCCGCGGCGAACTGAAGTTCCAGGGCAAGCTCGAGCACCTCGCCGATCCCGGTGATTTCCACCGCCTGCTGAAGTCGACCTACGAGCACGACTGGGTGGTCTACTCGAAGCCGCCCTTCGGCGGCGCCGGGCAGGTGCTGCGCTACCTGGCTCGCTACACCCATCGCGTCGCGATCGCCAACTCGCGCATCGTCGCGATGTCCGAGGGCAAAGTCAGCTTCCGCTACAAGGACTACGCACGCAGCTCTCGGCCGCGGACCATGACCCTGGCCGGCGTCGAGTTCCTCCGTCGCTTCCTCCAGCATGTGCTCCCGAAGGGGTTCGTCAGGATCCGAAGCTACGGTTTCCTCGCCAACTCCGTGCGCGCAGCCAGGCTCGCGGCCTGTCGAACGGCACTCGGGGTCGCCGCGCATCCGCCGGATTCGCCCTCTTCGGGCGAGGCCGCGTCGTCGACCTCGTGCCGTCGCTGTCCCGCCTGCAAGCTGGGCACTCTCGTCGTCGGGGAGAGGTTGCCACCCTTCTCCCTCCGCCTCTTGCGACCCCGATCACCACCCGTCGACGGCGGTCAATTCCTGCGCCATGGCTGAGCCCTGCCATCGCCACCCCGTCTTCCGTGTTCGTCGACTTCGCCCCGTAGTCGACGGCCGGGAAACCTGCATGCCACACTCACATCGGCGGCGCAGCCCGACCGCCGATCACGCCTCGTCCCACCCGCTCCTCGTCCTACTCGCTGCCTCGAAGCTCGCACTTCGCCGGCCTGGCTACCGTCCCCTCTCGGACTGCGGCACCACGGCCTCGGCGAGGCACACACCAACGCCCATAGCCGCGGCATCGTTCAACTGATTCTTGCTACCATGGCCGGAGCGCTGCCGACTCTGGCCTGTCGTGGATGGGCGTGGCATCGCAACGATTCACGCCGCCGTCGGTCTCGGCCACAGCAGCAAGAATCCTTTTCGTTGGCCCGGTCGATGAAGGGGCCCTACTTCGACCTGGAGCAGAAGCCCGAACGTCTGCGCCTCGATCTCGAGTGGGATGCCGTCGCCGCCGGCAAGCCCACGGTCATCCTCGATGAGGCGCAGTCCTGGCCGGACGTGTTCCCCAGACTGCGCGGGGCGATCGACGCCGACCGGGCGCGCAATGGCCGGTTCCTGCTCCTGGACTCGGTCTCCCCGGCCCTGATAACGCAGGTTTCGGAATCGCTCGCAGGCCGCTTGTCCCTCGTCGAACTGACCCCGTTCCTCTGGACGGAACCCGAGACCAAGGCGTCGCAGGAGCGCCTCTGGCTCTGCGGCGGGTATCCCGACGGGGGCGTACTTCAACCAAGGCGGTATCCGCGCTGGCAGCTCGACTACCTTTCGCTGCTGGTCCAGCGTGACCTTCCCTCCTGGGGGCTGCCCGCGAAGCCCCAGACCACGGACCGGTTCCTTCGCATGCTCGCCGCGGTCCACGGTCAGACCTGGAACGCTTCGCGAATCGGCCAGAGTCTGGGGATCTCGTATCACACGGCGAA
>JBDLIY010000480.1:0-3211 GCA_039714635.1 Planctomycetota bacterium | reverse complement strand
GGACCTCGAATCGTCGGGTTCCGTGCCACCGTTCGAGCCGCCTTCGCATAAAGTACCGTCACGGGCAAACCGGAAAGAGACGACCGGAGGCGTGATGAGCACCATCCCGAAGATTCAGGACGCCGACCTCAGGGGCAAGATCGTCCTCGTTCGCGTGGACCACAACGTGGCGAAGAAGCACGTCGTGCAGGACCCGTTCCGGATCGACGTGACCTTCGGCACGCTGTTCAACATCCTGTCGAAGGGCGGGAAGCTCATTCTCATGACCCACGTCGGCCGGCCGCGGGACAAGAAGACCGGCCGCATCGACATGGACTCCCGGTACGCCGTCCAGCCGATCGTCGACTACCTCGGGAAGAAGCTGCACACGAAGTTCCACGTCCCCGACTTCCAGGAGAACAAGGAGCAGGGCGGCTACGTCAACATCGACTCCGCCATCAACCTGCTCATCCGCCGGCTCCGTCGCGGCACCATCGACGGCATCTACCTGCCGAACGTGCGCTGGTTCCGGGGTGAGGAAGGGGGCGGCCGCGAGGCGGACGAGTTCGGGAAGCAGCTGGCCGGCCTCGCCGACGTCTTCGTGAACGACGCGTTCGGCAGCTGGCAGCCGCACACGTCCACCGTCGAGGTGGCCCGCCACCTGCCCTCCTACGCCGGCTACCTGATGCAGCACGAGATCCAGGGCCTGCAGCAGATCTACGAACCGCGGCGTCCGTTCCTGGCGGTGATCGCCGGCAGCAAGTTCGACACGAAGATCGGGCCGCTCCGCTCGCTGCTGGAGACCGTGGACAACCTGATGCTCGGCGGCGTCATCTACAACGCCTACCTCTGCGTGAAGCACGACATCCAGATCCAGGGCATCGACCCGGAGGACATCGAGATCGCGCGGGAGTTCTACAAGGTCAGCGAGCGCTATCCGGGCAAGGTGCTGGAGCCGTCCTTCGTGGTCGAGTCCGACACGCCGAAGGGGCAACTCGACGGTCAGCACCGCGTGCACGACATCCGGGAGCTCGAGAAGGGCACCAAGCTGAACTACGTGGTCGACATCGACCCGCAGTCCTACGACGACCCGGTCCTCCGCGAGAAGATCCTGAACGCCGAGAGCATCTTCGTGAACGCGGTGATGGGGTTCACGCCCCACTTCACGGCCGGCACGAAGGAGCTGTACACGCTCATCGACCAGAATCGCGACGCCAACAAGATGTTCGGGGGCGGTGACACGCTGCAGGAGTTCCGGACGATGCTTCCCGGCACCTACATCCGGGCCGTGGACGCCAAGGACTACTACTTCTTCTCCGGCGGCGGCACGATCCTGAAGGCCATCCACGAGGGCTCGGTCACCGGGCTGGCGACGGTGAAGGCCCTCGTGGCCAACGGCGGCCGGGAGATGTAGCTCACTCGCCGTGGCTAGGCGAGTTTCCGGACCCGGGGTTTCCCCGGGGCACCGTGCTGCAGGTAGAACTCCCAGAGCTTGCCGGACTTCACTCCCACCACGTTCGCGATCTCGTCGTCGGCGTAGTCCTTCCCCGGCACGACGCTGCAGAGGAGGTTCTTCTTCGTGGCCTGCGCGAGACGGTTGGAGAAGCCGCCCGGGGCGTTGTCGTGCTCGACGGTCGGATTGATCGATCCGCCGTGCGCGAGGAACTGGCAGCCCGTCAGGGAGTCGGTGAAGAAGAACCGGGCGTCCTTCTCGGCGCGGTCGAGGCACGAGGTGTTCGTCATGCCCTTCGCGGTCTTCAGGTAGTAGCACTTCACGCCCTTGGGATCCTCCTCCAGGAACAGGGTCCCGCTCTTCATCGTGAAGCCGACCTTCTTGTTGCCGGAGCCGGCGAGCCGGCCGCCGGTGTGCAGCGTGTGCTTTTTCAGGAACGCCTCGGGCGACTTACTGAACTCGGCGCTCATGCTCATGGTCTCGATCTCCCGGGTTCGGTGTTTCCTGCTTCAGTGGAAATCACCGGAACCGGGGTCGTCGGAGGCCACGATTTTTGCGGCAGGTTTCGAGACCGGCGGCGGGCAGGGCTCAGTCTCCCGCCCGGGGTCGCGCCAGCCACGCCATCACGTAGCACGCCGCGCCCAGGATGAACGTCCAGGTGAAGCCGACCACGATCGCGAGGGTCAGCCCGCCGATCGAGCCGATCACCGAGGCCACGCCGTTGATCCCCCAGAGCGCCGAGACCGGCGTGCCGTCCGGATCGAGCGCCGCGTGGCGCAGACCGAGCGGGAACGGCATCCCCATCAGGAAGCCGTACGGGAAGACCAGCGCCGCCACCACGAGGATGCGCGCGGTGAGACCGAGCGGCAGCGCCGCGGTCACCAGTTCGGGCAGAGCGAACGCGCCGACCACCACCAGCGCCACCACCGCGGGCAGGATCCAGCCGAGCACCGCGCGGATGCGCCGCGGGTCGAACCGGCGCGCCACCAGGCTGCCGATGCCGCCCACCAGCAACAGGGTGAACAGGATCACCACCAGCGTGTAGATCGGATGGCCGAGCAGCAGGATGAGCCGCTGCATCAGCGCCACCTCCACGATGATGAAGCCCATCCCCAGGCCGCCGAAGTAGGCGGTGGTGCGTGGGCCCGGCGGCCGGAAGCCGAAGCGCCGGCCGGCCACGATCGTGAGCACCACGAAGAGCAGCACCGCGACGATCGGGATCACGAAGAGGTCCATCACGAAGCCGGGCACGCCGAACGGCTTCGACCAGGCGAAGTAGAACGGGTGGTCGTCGGTGACCGGCGTGGCCAGGGTGTCGAAGCTGCCGGCGTACTCCTCCGGGGAGATCCGGCCGGCGAAGAGGTCGGCCCACGGCTGCGCGGACGCGCGGTGCGGCGCGTGCATGACGTACACCGTCTCGTGCCCGGCGAGCAGCGCGTCGACCTTCTCCTTCGTGAGGGGCGAGCGCGAAAGGAGGAAGATCGTCTCCACCGTGGAGAGCTCGCCCTCCTTCGGTTCGCGGACGCTGGCGGCCACGATGTGACGGCCGATCTCCTCGACCGGCATCCCGCGCCCGGCCAGGAAGGACACGGAGTTGGCCACCAGGCGGCGCACGTCGACCGGCCAGCGGATGATCGCCACGGCGCCGTCGTCGGTGAGGTGGTCGTAGTAGGCCTCGAGCGCGTCGCGGGTGTAGAGATAGTTCTCGGTGAGGGCGAGGCCGCCGCTCGCCACCGACGCCCACGAGTCGACCCAGCCGAGCACGATCAGATCGAAGCG
>JBDLIY010000479.1:0-3221 GCA_039714635.1 Planctomycetota bacterium | reverse complement strand
GCCCAGGTCGTGCGCCGTCATCGCCGCCTTCCAGGCCGGGACGTCCGTCATCAGCGCGCTCCGCAACGGGACCAGGCCGTCGCCGTCGCCCAGGATCAGCGCGTCCAGCGGGATGTCGTCGAGCGTGAAGTCCGCCGCCGTGCCGGCGAACAACGCCAGCAGCTTCGTCAGGTCCACTTCCGTCAGGTCGATCCGCTCCACCGTGCCCGTCGTCAGGCCGAACACGTCGCCGACCTCCTCACCCGTGCTGGAATACGCGAACGCGTGGAAGTCCACGCCCGCCGCCGGCGCGATCGCGTTCAGGTCCGTCAGCGGGCCCGTCAGGTCGCCCAGCGCCAGGCGCACGAAGAAGTCGGCCGTGAGCCAGTCGTAGTCCGGGAAGAACGTCGGGAGTTGCGTCGCGAAGTCCGGATCCAGGAAGTCGCCGGCGATGTCCTGGAACTCCTCGGGCAGCAGATCCGGCGTCACGAAACCCGCCAACAGCGAGGCCACCCACGCCAGCGGCGTCCCCTCGTTCGGCGTCGCGAGCATCACGCACTTCCGCACGCTCGCCGCCGCGCCCGGCCGCGCCAGATAGCTCCGGCACACCAGGCCGCCCATCGAGTGACCGACGAGGTCCACCTTCCGGAACCCCGTCGCCTTCATCGTCCGCTTCACCGCGCCCTCGAGGTCGCCGCCCAGCGTCGCCAGCGACGAGCCCGTGCTGTCGTAGGTGAACAGGACGAGGTTCGCCTTCTTCCCCTCCGAGCAGTAGACGCCCGGCATCGCCACGTCGAGCGCCGTCTCGAACACGCCGCACTGGCCGTCCTCGCAACTGCCCGTGAAGCCGTGCAGGAACACGAGCGGGATCGGGGCGAAGAGATCGGCGTCCGCATCGTCGCTCGCGCCGCCCTCCTCGACCGCCCGCACCCGCAGGTCGAAGTCGAGCGCGGTGTCGCGGGAGGTGAAGCCGAGCTTCCCGACGTTCACCTTGAACTTCAGGCGCTTCGTCTTCGCCCGGCGGAAGCGCTTCGTCATGCTCACCGGCACGCCGTTCACGTCGCCGGAGAGGATCACCTCACCGGGCGCCTCCATCGTGACGCGGACCTTGATCGTGAGCTTCTTCCCCTTCCTGAGCTTCGACTCGACCTCGCCGACGGTCGGGGCGGCGACGGCCGCGGTCGCGAAGGCGAGCAGAAGGAGGGCGGCGGTGACGGCGTGGAGTTTTCTCATGGCTCTATGGTACTGATGAGCCCGGCCCCCCGTTGGCTTTGGGCTACTTCTTCGGCGGCGAGAGGTTTTCTCCCGCCGGCCGGTCGAGGCGTCCGCTCTCCAGGCCGAGGATCATCGCGAACGTCGCCGTCCGCCAGGCGACGCCCATCGTCCGGTCCGTGTTCGGGAAGCCGGATCGACTCGTGTCCGCCGGCCGGACGCCGAACGTCCCGTCCCCGTTCCACAGCGACAGAATCTCCGTCCGGAACGTCTTCACGAACGCCAGCCAGTCCTTCTTGCCCATCACCCGGCAGGCCTGCGACGCGAAGAAGTAATGGAAGTCCGGCGAGACGTGGCCGTGCGGCGTCTTCGCGAGGTTCTGCCGGACGTACCCCGTGAGCTTCCGGTAGAAGGGATGCCGCTCCATCGAAAGCCGCGACATCGCCAGCGCCATGCTCGCCGACCGGCCCGCCGCGCCCATCCCGCGCTGGCCCGGCCGCGCGGAGTAGCCGACCCCGCCGCCGCCGTCCGAGGTCATCGTCACGTAGTTCACCGCGAGGGAGATCTTCTCCTTCGGGACCTCGATGCCGAGCGACGCGATCTCGCCGAGCCCCGCCAGGCAGATGTTCCCGCACGCCGTCAGCTCCGCGTAATCCAGCGGGTAGGGGAGCTCGTTGCTCGGACCGTGCGCCCAGCCGCCGCTCTCCTCCATGTTCGCGAGCAGCGCGTCCCGGACCGCGACGAGCTTCGTCTTCACGGCGTCCGTCGGGTCGAGGGAGTAGAGCCGCGCCAGCGCCAGCGCGCCGTAGCCCAGGTTCCAGTTCACCTGGGACCAGTTCTTCCCGCTGGCCTTCGTGAAAGCCTCTTCTTCCTCCCCGACGTGCTCCAGCAGCCAGTCGCGGGCCTTCGCGAGTGTCGACCCGTGATCGCCCTCCTTCGGGGAGGAGCCGCCGGCGACGAACGCCAGCGTGGCGATCGAGGTCACCGCCACCAGGCCGTTGTTGCCGCCGAGCTGCGTGGGGAAGGAGCCGTCCTCCTTCTGCATCGACGCGAGCTTCGCGAGCGCCCGCGGCAGGATCGCCATGCACCGCTCGCACTCCGTGAAGGTCGCCTTCGGCTTCTTCTTCGCCGCGGGGATTACGAGGTCGAGCTTCTTGGATTCGCCGTCGCGCCGGACGCGGAGCACGACCGCCTTGCCTTCCTTGCGCGGCTTCTCGATCAGCGTCGTCAGGACGAGCCAGGCGTTCCCGCCCGCCAGCCCCTTGCTCCCGACGCCGACGATCACGTCGCCGACCAGGAGGCCCGCTTTCTCGCCGGCGCCGCCGGTAATCAGCGAGGTGACCTCGATGCCCGTCGCCGTGCCGACCACGGCCGGGATCCCCTCCCCGCCGATCGCGCCGAGCGCGCGAGGGTCGGGCTTCGCGTTCGCGGGATCACCCCGCCGCGCGCCCTCGGGGAGGTCCTGGGCGGCGGCGGTCAGGGCGAGGACGAGGAGGATCAGGGGCGGCAGGAGTCGTTGCATGGGTCCAAATATCTCCGTACGGGCGGAGAAGGGAAGGATCGCCGGGGGGAGGAAGTACGGCGTACACACAAAAGTGGCCCGCCGCGCCGCTTCCGGATGGCAGACTGTCTATTCCGTGCGGGGGGTGCTCGGTATGGACTTTCCGGAAGGGCACCACGGGCACTGTGCGCAGTCTGCCCGTCCCGGTCGATGGGGTCAATAGACAATTCGGATCCTGTCAATCTTTTTTCGGGCTCAGGTCCCGAAATCCGCAATTGTTTCACCGGGTAAATCGCCTGACTTGACTTGCCTCCTCCCGCCGGTGAAGATGGTCGGGTCAGGAGGCCGAAATGCGCGCATGCGACCAGGGCCGTGTCGTCGGCGGGATCCTCGATCCCCGCTACGATCGTTCCTACTACACCCTCGTGCCCTGCCCGCAGTGGGGCGAAGACGTCACCCTGGAGGACCACCGGGGCTGCGAGAACTTCGGTGGCGTCCACTTCAACCCCGAGACGGGGATGCACCAGGT
>JBDLIY010000478.1:0-3222 GCA_039714635.1 Planctomycetota bacterium | reverse complement strand
CCTGCGCCAGCTTACCGAGAAGCGGATGTCCGTCGCGGAGGTGACGCGGGCCGCGCCCGGGGAGAAGGTCGCGCTTCCGCTCACCGCCCGGAACGTCGGCGAGGTCATCCTCGACGTGTACGCCATCGACCTGCTGACGTACTTCACGCTGACGAAGGACGTGAGCCGCGTGGCGGAGCTCAATCTCGACGGGATCCCGGCGGCCATCCGGAAGACGGTGGTCGTGCCGGGCGCCGACGACATGCGGGAGCACCGCCTCGACGTTCCGCTCCCGGGTCTCGAGCCCGGGGTCTACCTCGTCCTGGCGAGAGCGGACGTGCGGGAGCGGCGCGGCCTGGTGATCGTCTCCGATCTGGCGGCGCGCGTCTGGCGGCATCCGGACGGCGTTCGCGTCCTCGTGACGGATCGGGAGGGCCATCCGGTCCGTGGCGCGTTCGTGAAGATCGCGGGCGGGGAGGCGCTGGTCGGCGAGGGCAAGACCGACGCGCGAGGGGTCTTCGAGGTCCGGGGGAAGGCCCTGGCGGATCGCGGCGGGAGCTACACGGCGGTCGTCGAGAAATCGGGGAGCTTCGCCCTGACGAGAGAGTGAGAACCGGATGTCGCGGCCGACGGACCCGGCCGGTTCGGGCTCCGCGGACTAGAATGTCCCGATGGACTTCCGCATCCGACCCGCCTCCGTGCATGACGCCGACGCCATCCGCGCCGTCCACCACGCCTCCTTCGGGGCCGCGTACGGCGACCTGCTTCCCGAGCCGGAGCTGAGCGGGGCGCTCGAGGCGAAGGGCACCGACTGGTACCGGAAGATGATCGACGCGCCCGGCACGCCGCGCGCCGGGACGTGGGTGGCCGAGGCCGACGGCTGCGTGGTCGGATTCGCCCACTTCCGCGAGTCCGACGAATCGGGCACGGCCGACCTCACGCTGCTCTACCTCCATCCGGACGCCTGGGGGCGGGGCGTCGCCCGGCCGCTCCTCGACGGGGCGCTCGACGACATGCGGACGCTCGAGTTCAGCGGCGTCCGGGTCGAAGTGTTCGCCGACCACCCGCGCGCATGCCGGTTCTACGAACGGGCCGGGTTCAGGTGGGCGGACGACGGGATGTGTGTCTACGGAGATGTCGCGATCCCCGTCGCAAACTACCGGCTCGGGCTGTAGCCGCGGGTCGCAGGATCTGGTGAAATGGTGTCTGGCGCCGTCTGTGTGCCGACGAATTGAGTCTGACTCACCTGTTCGGGAGACCCAGGGATGACCACACCGCTGTTCGAGCTCGACCGCTACCTCATCCGTCGCAAGGTCCTCAAGATCTTCGGCCAGAGCTTCCACGTCTACGACGGCGACCGCGTCGTCGGCTTCAGCAAGCTGAAGGCCTTCAAGCTCAAGGAGGACATCCGGGTCTACGCCAGCGAGTCCATGGGCACCGAGCTGCTGCACATCCACGCGCGGCAGATCATCGACTTCCACGCCGCTTACGACATCCTCGACTCGGAGACGGGGGAGAAGGTCGGGGCCGCTCGGCGGAAGGGGTTCTCCTCCATGGTGCGCGACTCCTGGGAACTCCTCGACGCGAACGACCAGCCGATCGCGAAGCTGCAGGAAGACAGCATGATGATGGCGATGGTCCGGCGCTTCCTCAGCAACCTCGTGCCCCAGACGTTCCACCTCGACGACGGCGGCGGTCAGCCGGTCAAGTTCAAGCAGCGCTTCAACCCCTTCATCTTCAAGCTCGACGTCGACATCCCGTCGTCGTGCGGGATCGACCGCCGCCTGATCTTCGGCGCCGCGGTGCTGATCGCCGCGATCGAGGGACGCCAGAAGTGAACCCGGTCGTCACCTGCGAGCACTGCGGACACATGTTCGAGGCGGACGCGAAGCTCGCGGGCGGGTACACGAACTGCCCCGGTTGCGGGAAGGCGACGCCGGTCGAAGGACTGCGCGATCCGCTGTGGCGGCTGTTCCAGGTCGGCGCCGCGGTCGGTGTCGTGATCGCGACCGCGATTGCCGGCGTGGCGGTCGGACCCGCGGCGGCCGTCGGGGTGTTCGTGGCCGGGCTGGCGCTGGCCTGGCTGATTTCGCGGGCGCTCTGAGCCTCCCGCCACCGCGGACCTCGCGCACCACGGCCCGAATCAGTGGACAGTGTCGCGGAGCACGAGTTCGGCTGCTACCATCGGATTCCTCGCGGGGGGTGAGGGAGGGGATGGGATGACGATCCGTACCGGGGCTCTGAACGCGGAGTTCGACCTTTGCGCCACGCAACTGAAGTCCTGCAACCGCGCGAAGTTCGTGATCAACACCGTCACGATGTGGCCCGAGCCGGTCGACATCGTGAGGGGGGACTCGGAGTTCTGCTTCCAGGGGCAGCCCGACTTCCAGGATGCCATGAACATCTACGCCACGCACACCGTCAAGTGGCAGCCGAACGTCGATGACCGCATCGTCGTGTTCGAGAGGACGAGATACTTCGACCCGAACCGCGACACGGTCCAGCCGATCGTCGCATACGGGAACCAGACGTACCCGCCGATGATCGCCCTGCTCCACGAACTGGGTCACGTCTGGCAGTACATCCAGAACCCGACCCAGTACCGCACGCTGGCGCTGAACGGGCAGATCGCGGCGATCGAGAGGCAGAACCTGCAGCGGAACGAGCACCCGGTGGTAGACCACTTCGAACTCCCGAGACGACAGGCATACAACCACACCGCCCGGCACTCGGCCGCGGTCCGCCGGCAGTTCAGCGATGCCGGCTGGTATCCGATGTACCGGACCACGTACGAGAGAAAGAGACGGCGCCGGGAACTGCAGCCGCTGCCACCGGGAGGTGCGGTGCCGGCCGGGCCGGTGTTCTGACCGATTTCGAGGACGGTCCTGCTGCCCGCCCGGGAGATGAGGCCCGGGCCGGCATTGCAGAAGGGGAGATGCAGACCATGAAGCACAACACCCACATCTACGTCGCCGCCAAGGCGATCGAACTGCTCAAGCAGAGCGTCGACAACACGAAGGACACCCGGGGGCGCTACCTCCGGAGCGGCACGAAGTCGAAGGCGCGCCGGCAGGCGACGGTGCTGCAACGGACGCTCGAGTACCACAAGGACCGGGTTCGGGAAGCGACGTGGATTCCCGACGCCGTCCTCAAGGACAACGACCCGTACCACATCTTCAAGCTGTTCACCGACGACGAGTTCCCGAACCACGGGATGACCGGCCGGGTCGTCAAGACCGTGAA
>JBDLIY010000477.1:0-3234 GCA_039714635.1 Planctomycetota bacterium | reverse complement strand
TATCACGGCTTCGCCTACGGCCTCCTCCAGGAGTTCGGCGCACTCGTCGGGGTAGAACGCGACACGACGATCATCGGTCCCGCCCAGCAGCGTCAACTCGTCCTCGATTCACTCGGCGCCGGCCACTTCGAATGCGTTGATCTCACCAAGCCGGTCGGCGTCGCAGATCGGGCCGTCATACTGGCGGGCCAGACCGGAGACAACCTCCTGGCGGCCGGTGATGTCATCTCTGCCGCCCCGGCCCCGGACGGCCGGGACGATGTGTGGCATGAACGAATCGAGCTCCTCTCCATCGTCGAGGCCTATGCCGCGGCCAAGGAGAAGATCGACGCCGTCGACTACACCGACCTCGTGGCTCGTGCCCATCGCCTGGTCACCGAGCGGCCCGAGATCGCGGAACGGATCAGGGACCGCTACCGCGTCATCCTCCTCGACGAGTACCAGGACACGGACCCGGCCCAGCGCGAGCTTCTCCGGACGATCTTCGGCGACGGGTTCCCCGTCACCGCGGTCGGCGACTCGGATCAGACCATCTACGAGTGGCGCGGGGCGTCAAGGCTCAACTTCGACGGCTTCCCGGCGCACTTCGCCAACGTCGACGGGACCGAGGCCCTCACCTTGCCGCTCACGTTGAACCGACGGTCGGATCGGATCATCCTCGACCTCGCGAACCAGGTTCGCTCCCGTCTCCACGGCGACGCCGGGTTCGACGCGCTCGCCCCGGCCCCCGGAGCGGGACCGGGGACGGTCGAGACGGCGTGGCTGGGTACGCGCAGCGACGAGGCGGTGTGGATCGCGGACCGCATCGGCGCCATCCACGACGAGGGCACACCCTGGAACGCGATCGCCGTCCTCGTGCGCAAGAACCGGGACATCGGCCCGGTTCGGGATGCTCTCGCCCGCGCCGGAATCCCCACCGAGGTCGCATCGGTCGGTGGGCTGCTCGACGTCCCTGAGGTCACCGATCTCTATGCCTGGCTGCAGATCCTGCACGATCCGGCGGACACGGTCGCTCTCGCGAGGCTCATCCTCGGCGCCTCGTACCGCCTCGGCCTCGGTGACGTCGCACATCTCCGCGAGTGGGCGCGCGCCGATGCTCGCAGCGAAGGGAGAGAGCCTTCGCTCATCAACGCGATCGAACATGTCGAAGGCATCGACGGACTCTCCGCACAGGCCGCTGAGCGTCTCACCCGGTTCCGGGGCCTCTTCCGCGATCTCGTTGTCGATGCCCAGGTCTCTTCGCCCGGCGGACTCTGCCGAACGATCCTGGCCTCCACCAACGCCTGGACCGAGATCGACGCCATGGAGGAGAGCGCCGCGCTCTCTGCCCGTCTCAATCTTTATCGCTTCCTCGACCTCGCGGAGTCCTGGACGCCACTCTCCGGAGGGCGGACGCTCTCCGGCTTCCTGCGTCACCTCGACATTCTGTCCGATGAGAGCGCCCCCGAGGAGCTCGACACGGCGACGCTCTCACGTGAAGCGGCCGTGCCGCTCCTCACCATCCACCGGGCGAAGGGGCTTGAGTGGGATACCGTCGTGATCCCCTCGGTCGTCGACGGTGGCTTCCCTTCGCAATCCCGCGGATACGCCAACCCCGTGGATAAGCCCGAGTACCTCCCCTACGCGCTGCGCCTCGACGCGGACACGCTGCCCCACCTCGACGCAGCACCGAACAAGAAGGCCCGCGACGCGATCCTGCGCGGCTACCACGAACAGGAGGAGTGGCGAGCCGCCTACGTCGCCGTCACCCGGGCCCGGCACCGACTCGTCGTGACGGGGTCGTATCGAACGCCCGAGCGCAAGAACCCGAGGAAGCCCTCGCCCCTCTTCACCATGGCGGAAGGCCTGGCGGACGATCGGACGATCCACGAGGATCCCGGACCCATCGAGGACGTCCCATGGCAGGCGGCGCCACCCGCGCCGGATCCGCTCTTCGGCGACGAGGGCTGGGTGACGGCGCTCCAGAGCGCCACCGAGGACGCGAACTGGCTCGACGCCTACCCGGGTTACCGGGAGCAGGCGACCGCCGACGCCGGGCAGATGCGCCTCGCGATCGAAGCGTTACCGCAGCCCACGACTCCTGCACCGGCGCTGAAGAAGACGACATCGGTCACCGGACTCGTCACCCTCGCCCGCTGCCCCCTCCGGTTCCAATGGGCCTTCGTCGACCGACTCCCGACCCGGCCGTCTCCGGCACTCCGCAAAGGCGTCGACTTCCATCGGAAGGTCGAGCTCCACAACCTCGGCAAGGTACCCCTCGATGATCTCGACGACACCGTCTACGACGTCGCCGAGGAGTGGGAAGGCGATGGGACCGCACCGAAGGCTGCCCCCTACGACGTCTTCCTCGAGTCCCGGTTCTTCGATGAGCGCGCCCGACACGCCGAGGTCCCCATTGATCTCACAATCGGAGATGTCCGGGTCCGCGGACGCGTCGACGCCGTCTACGAGCCCGAGCCGGGGACGTGGGAGATCGTCGACTACAAGTCCGGCCGACCCTCCGACGATCCTGCCCTCGACGTTCAGCTCCAGACCTACGCGATCGCGGCCGCGGACGGCGCGTTGGGCTCTCCGATCCCGGAACGGATCTCGGTCACGTTCGCGTTCTTCGGAGGCGGTACGTATGGCGAGCGGACGATCGAAGCGGATGATGCATGGCTCGCAGCAGCGCGCAGTCGCGTTGAGGATCTCGCTGCGCGCTTCAGCCACGAGGCGTTCGAACCGACCCCGTCGAAGGCCTGCCGCACGTGCGACTTCCTCCACCTCTGCGAAGCAGGCAAGGCCTTCCTCGCGAGGTGATCTCCCACGAACTCGACACTCGAAAGGCACCTCTAGGTGCCTTTCGGGCTCGCAGTTCGCCGGAAGACCGGCTCGGTACCATGGCGCTGTCAATCGATCAGGGAGAATCCAGGTGGTCGCGATCGAGGCGCCCCAGAACTTCGCCGACGTTTCTGTGTACGCAGTGAAGGGTCCGAGCGAGGTCGGCAAGACCTGGGTCGGGCACGAATCGGTGCGCGTCGCCCCCCATCCGGTGAACGCCGCCCAGATCGCCTATTACTGCTCGGCGACCGAAGACGCGAACGAGAACTACTGGGACCGGGAGGCCGCCGAGCGCCGGCACGGGGCGGTCATCTCCCCGCCGGGGATGCTCATCGTGTGGTCGTATCCACTGCCGTGGACACCCGCCGGCAAGCCCGACCACTCACCGTTCATCGGCCTCGAGGTGCCACTGCC
>JBDLIY010000476.1:0-3249 GCA_039714635.1 Planctomycetota bacterium | reverse complement strand
TCATCGACTCGACTCGGTCAGAGCCCGAGATCATAAGGGACGCGCCGTGCGGAAAGCAACTGCTGACCATTGATTATAGCACGCTCAGCCTTCAGCGGTCAGCTCTCGGCTCGAAGCTCTCAGCTCTTCTTCTCGATCAACGCCGGTCGATGAACTCCGCGCCGCCGGCGCTCGTCGCCGGCCTGACGTTCGGCGGCGTTCTGCGGAAGCCGCTCCTCGCTTCGGATACCGAACTCACACTCGTGGACGGCTCGGAATTCCCGAAGGGCGGGGGCCTCGTCCGCGTCGGCTCCGAGTTGGTGAGGTACGCGGCCCGGGACGGCGGCGTCCTCTCGGGCCTCGTCCGTGGAGTCCGGGCCGGACTCCCCTGGCACCCTCCGGGGAGCCGGTGGCGGTCCGGGACCCTCGTCTGCGCCGCCGCGGCCTGGGAAATCGCTACCCGGCCGCTCCGCGCGCGGCCGGGGGAGTTCGAGGCGCACGAAAGCCCCGAGTGCGCACGGCGGATCGCCGAACTCGGCACGACCGCCCTCGATCGCGAAGAGTTCGAACGGACGTGGCCGTTCTTCACCTGCTGGTCCGGCCGCGTCGTCGGCTCCGGATGGTGCAACGCCCGGCGCCTGCTGAACGACCTGGACCGCGGCATCGGCATGGAGGAGGGCCCGGCGGCGCTCCGCCTCTCGAACCCCCGGTACTTCGGGCCGGGCACCATCGTGCGGATCACCGACGGCCGGAACGTCGACTACGGGATGGTCGAGACGAACGACGGTGTGACGGTGCAACTCGTGAACCGTGTCCGGCATGACTACGAAGCCGACCGGGCGACGGTGGAGGCGCTGGCGCGGCACCCGGTCAACGTGAACACGGCGTCGGAGGAGGTCCTCGTCGCGTGCCTGACGAACCTCTGCCTGCGCGCGAGCCCGGGCGACGTCGTGACGGGGGAGGAGGCCCGGGCGTTGGCCGTCCGCATCCGTGAGAAGCCGATCGAGCGGCTCTTCCATCTCGAGGCGCTCCTCTCCGGGGCCGTCGACGAGGGCGTCATCTCCGCCGCGGACCACCGGGCGATCTACCTGAACGCCCTCAACCCGTGTGACCGCACTCTCGCCGTCTCCACGGCACCGCTCGGTTTCCGGTCCTTCGACACGGTCACCGCCCACGCGACCGCGGTGCTCTGCTCGAAGGCCGGGATCGAACTGGCCCGGAAGTCGCTCACGCGGGTCGTCTCCGTCCACCCCGGCGAGGCCTCGGAATGGAGGATCGACCGCCAGACGCACTTCGAGGAGCACCTGATCGCGAGCCGGGACGGCCGGTACACGACGACGTATCCCTACAACACCGGCGCCCACCACGACGGCGACAACCTCCCGCCCTCGCGTTACTCACCGCACGTCCTCCGGAACATCTGGCCCTCGGCGAAGTCGGGCGACGTGCGCCTGGCGCCCGAGCGGCTGGAATTCGAGGATGCGTTCCACTACGACGATTCGCGCTACCCCGGCGGCCACTACGTCGACGACGCGCCCCTTCTCCACTCCATCCGCGATCGCCGGGTCGACCTGATGGAGGATGACCTGCTCGGCCCGGTCTCGTTCGGCTTCTGGGTGCAGCCGTTCACGAACGACGGCACGGCGTACATCGTGGACTGCGGGCAGGAGACCTGGCGAAACCGGATCGCGGTCTTCCGGGATGGGAGGAAGAACGAACTCGTCCTGCAGGTCGCGGACGGGACGCTCACCCACCGCGCCGCCGAGATCCGCTGCCCGATCGACGAGCAGGCCTACGAGCGGGACACCTGGTACCACGTCGGCGTGGACGTCCTCGGCTCGAAGCCCGGCGACCTCTCTCTTCGGATCGACGGCCGGCCGGTGGGCGAGGCGGCCTACCGGACGCGCCTGACGCGACGGGTCAGCGCGACGCCGGCCCAGTCCGAGGACATCAGGATCGACCAGCTTCTCGTGGAATCGACGAAGGGGTTCCCGAGCCACGGTGCCGTCGTGATCCGCGGCGAACAGGGCACGGAGGTCTTCGAGTACGACAGGGCCGCGAGTCAGAGCTTCCGGGTCACGAGGCGCTACGCCCGCCTCGACCCCGGTCCCCTGGATGACATGCTGTACATGGAGGCCGCGGGCTGGGAGCACGAACCCGGGGCAGTCGTGGAACTTCTCGGCTACTCCAGTCCGCTGCTCTCCGACGCCGCGCCCGGCGGCGGGGAGCTGATCGCCGACCTCGCCCGGCCTCACGCGCTTCGCGTCTGCTTCGCGGAGGACTCCATCTACCTGTCGCTCATCTCGGAAGGAGTAGAGGTCCGCGGGATCGCGCCGGACCGGGCCGCGCTGAACCTCGTCCTCGGTTCCACGGTGAAGGCCTACGATCCGGAAATCGGCGACGAGGAGTCCTTCAACGCCTTCTCGCCGAGCGGCTACGCGATCCTCTTCTCGTGGGGTCCCTTCCGACACGTCGCACCCGGCGTGACCATCGGTGGCCGAGAAATCGTCTACTACGAGAAGAGTGACAACACCCTGCGGATCCGTCGCTACCAGCAGACGCGGCAGGTGGAGGCGTCGAAGCCGTACTTCGTGCCCCAGTGTGACTACGGCTCCCCCGACGCCGTGGTGGGCATGCAACAGCCCTGGAACCAGGTCTGGGGGCTGAGTTCCGTTCTCATCCCGATCTCCGTGGAGGTGACGGGCGGCGAGTATCTCGACGTGACGGAGGACGAGAAGCTCGCCGGGGCCTACGCCCAGATCGAAGACGAGTGGTTGGGGTATACCTACGCCGACTCCTCCCGCTCCGGAGGCCTCCATCTGATCTGGGACGATCCCAGGTTCGTGGGGTCGGCCGAAGGCTGGCTGGATATGAGCCGGTGGCTCGTCGTCCGGCCGCAGGCGGGTGAAGGCGGGGAAGGCGGGGAGGACGAGGACGACGAGGGTCCCGACCCCGAGCCACCCGCTCCCCCGGACGGGAGCGGGGACGATCCGGACGGCGGGCCGCCGGTCGTGGGTCCGCCCGGCGAAGGGACCGCTGACCCCGGTGATCCGGACGGAGGGGAGCCGACCCTCCCCGGGCCGCCGGACGCCCCCCCACCCTCGGACGACCGGCCGCCAACTGACGCCCCGCCAGAGGGCGAGGACGACTCGGGTGCGGATGCCGATCGCCCCGATCCAGTCGAACCGGATGAACCTCCGCCGCCGGAGGGCGAGAACGACGAGGGCCAGGACGAAACGCCCCCCATACCGGATGAGCCGCCACCTCCGC
>JBDLIY010000475.1:0-3261 GCA_039714635.1 Planctomycetota bacterium | reverse complement strand
CGAGCGCCGCGAACGCGCTCGACTTCCCGGCCCCGTTCGGGCCGAGGAGGCCGAAGATCTCTCCCTCCCCGACGGAGAGGGAGAAACCGTCGAGGACGACGCGCTCTCCGCGCGAAAGGGAGAGCCCGTGGATTTCGAGCCGGGCGGTCATGGGCCGCAGGTTCCTCGGGCGGGGGCCGATCCGGAAGACAATTCCCCGATTATACCGGAACCTTCTGTCCAGATTTTTCGGACATCCCTCCGGGGAAGCTCCTCACGGCAGTAGACTCCTCCCCGCCGGGAGCACGTAGGCGCCGTCCGCCTCAATCTGGATATCAATGTCCAGTTTCTTGGCGACCCGGCGCTGGATCGCTAAAGTCGTATGAGTTCTATGTGTTTCCCGAGTGTAGTGGACGCATGGAAGGACCGACCACCCGACTCGTCCCGCCTTCGGTCGGTCGAGGGTTTTCGCTGGAGACGCCATGAGTGAAGGATCCGACCCGAGCGGCGGGCCTGTCTTCCCGCCCTGGTTCGACAAGGTCGTCAAGATCGGCGGAGCGTTCGCGCTCGCCGGCGCGGTCTTCTATGGGGCGATCTTCGCCTATGCGGCGTCCCCGCGGACGCTCAACGTGGGCTACCGGCCGGAGCAGCCCGTGAAGTTCTCCCACGCGACCCACGCCGGGAAGCTCGGGATGGACTGCCGGTACTGCCACAACACGGTGGAGCGGACCGCGCACGCGAGCGTCCCGCCGACGGACACCTGCATGAACTGCCACGCGACGGTCCTCAAGGACGACGAACTCATGGTCGACGTCCTGGAGAGCCACGCCACCGGCCGGCCGATCCGGTGGGTCCGCGTCCACGACCTCGGGGACTACGCCTATTTCAACCACCGCGCCCACGTGATGCGGGGCGTCGGCTGCGTCTCGTGCCACGGCCGCGTCGACAAGATGGAGGTCGTCACCCAGCAGGAGCCGCTCTCCATGGCGTGGTGCCTCGACTGCCATCGCGCGCCGGAGAAGCACCTGCGGCCGCAGGATCAGATCACCTCCATGGAGTGGATGCCCGAGGAGGAGCCGGAAGTCCTCGGCGCCCGGATCCGCGAGGAGCGCAACATCAACCCGTCCACCAGCTGCTCGGCGTGCCACCGGTAACCGCGATGAACGGCAACGGCAAGATGAACGGAAAGCAGTACTGGCGAAGCCTCGACGAACTCGCCGAATCGCCGGACTTCCGGACGATGGTGGAGAACGAGTTCCCCAGCCAGCTTCCGAAGGTCCTCTCCCCGGTCTCCCGCCGGCAGTTCCTCAAGGTCATGGGCGCGTCCATGGCGATGCTCGGCATCGCCGGGTGCCGCTGGCCGTCGGAGGAGATCGTCCCCTTCGCGGGCCGCCCGCGGAACGTCGACCCCGGCGTCCCGAAGCTCTACGCCACTTCCGTGGAGATGGACGGCTTCGGCGTGCCGCTCGTGGCGACGAGCTACGACGGCCGGCCGGTGAAGGTGGACGGGAACGACAAGCACCCGATGAGCCTCGGCGGCAGCAGCGCGCGCGTCCAGGCATCCGTGCTCGACCTCTACGACCCGGACCGGAGCACGCACCCGGTGCTGACGCGGGACGGGAAGAGCCGCTCCGCCACCTGGTCCGAGTTCGACGCGTTCGCGGCCGCGATGGGGAAGGACAGCCGCGGCGAGGGTTTCCGGATCCTCGCCGAACCGTCCCTCTCCCCCACCCGGATGCGCCTGAAGGCGCGCCTCCTCGCCGCGTACCCGCGCGCAAGGTGGTACGACTGGGCGCCGTTCCCCGCGACGGGCGGGGACTACCGCGCCGTGCCGAAGCTCGAGAACGCGGAGGTCATCGTCAGCCTCGACGACGACCTCCTGATGGATCACCCGGGGGCGCTCGCGAACACCCGTCACTGGGCGCGAAAGCGGCGCGGCGAGGACGGCACGATGAACCGGCTCTGGGTGGTCGAGAGCGGCTTCTCCGTGACCGGCGGCGCCGCGGACCACCGCCTCGGTGTGAAGCCGAGCCGCGTGCCGGCCGTCGCGGCCGCGCTCTACGCCGCCGTCGTCGAGAAGCCGATCGAGGGCCTGCCCGAAGCCGACTTCGTCGCGCGGATGGCCGAGGACCTGAAGGCGAACCGCGGCCGGTGCCTCGTGACGACCGGGGCCGGTCAGGACCCGCTGGTTCACGAGGCGGTGCAGCGCCTCAACCTGGCGCTCGGAAACGTATGGAAGACCGTGGACTGGGCCACGGAGCGCGATCCGTCCGGGCTCGAAGCCCTGATCGCCGAGATGCGGGCCGGCACGGTCTCCACCCTGCTGATCCTCGGCGGGAACCCGGCCTTCACGGCCCCCGCGGACCTCGACTTCGCCGCCGCCCTCTCGAAGGTCGACACCTCGATCCACCTCGCCCCGGGCGTGGATGAAACCTCTTCCCTCTGCAGCTGGCACCTGAACGCCGCCCACTACCTCGAGAGCTGGGACGACGTCCGGGCCTTCGACGGGACGCCCGGCGTGGTCCAGCCGCTCATCCGGCCGCTCTACGACGGACGGACCGCGAGCGAGGTGCTCGCCCGCTTCGTCGGCGGCCCCGCGCGGAAGGGCTACGACCTCGTCCGGGAGACCTGGAAGGATCTCTTCCTCGCCGGCGGCGACTTCGAGCGAGGCTGGCGAAGGGTGCTGCACAACGGCTTCGGGCCCACCGGGCCGAAGGGGACGGCACCGCTCATCGAAAGCTGGAAGCCCGAGGCGCGGGAGAAGGTCCTCGGCTTCGCCCGCGCGACGCCCGCGGAGGGGATGGAGGTCGTCTTCCGCGCCGACCCGTGCGTCGGCGACGGCCGCCAGGCGAACAACGGCTGGCTGCAGGAGCTGCCGGACCCGATGACGAAGCTCGTCTGGGACAACCCGGCGCTCGTCTCTCCCGCCGACGGGAAGGCCCTCGGAGTGAAGTCCGGCGACCGCGTGAAGATCGCGGTCGGCGATCGGAGCGTCACCGTCCCGGTCTGGATCCAGCCCGGGCTGCCGAAGGGAAGCATCACGCTCCACGCCGGCAACGGCCGGCCAATGGGCGGGCGCGTCGCGGACGGCAGCGGGTTCGACGTCTACCCGCTGCGCGGAACGGACGGGATGGCGTTCGCGGCGGCCACGGTCGAGAAGGCCGCCGGGTCGACGAAGCTCGCCTGCACCCACAACCACCACGCGATCGACCCGATCGGGGAGTCGGAGGCGGAGAAGCGGATGCACCGGCTGATCCGCGAGGCGACGCTCGAGGAGTACGT
>JBDLIY010000474.1:0-3269 GCA_039714635.1 Planctomycetota bacterium | reverse complement strand
AGGGTGGTGACGGGCGCGGCCCGGATCGGGATGGGCGGCGGCCAGGTGATCGAGAGGGACCCGGAGTCCGGCATCCTGACGGGCGGCAGCGACCCGCGAAAGGACGGCGCGGCGATCGGGTACTGACCCGGCGGTGACACGCCCGCCGGATCCGGATATTATGGTTTCATGATGGTCGACGGCCGGCTGTCCCTTCCCCTCTGCTGAAATCGTACGCTGCCGTCGCTGGGCCGACGGCGCACGGAGGTCTCCCCATGAAACGCACCGCGCTCACCGTCTGTCTGCTCCTCGCCGTCGCCGCGGTGACGGCCGGCGGGGAACCGCCCCCGGAACCGGTCTCCAAACTCGAACTCCACTTCCGGATCGAGGTCGGCGTCGAGCCGGGCCACGTGGTCGCCGGCTACCTCGACGAATCGAAGGGGACCGGCAAGGGCTTCGACCGCATCGCCCTCGACCTCGACGGCGACGGCGAGTACGAGACCGTGCAGGAGGCCGCGACCCAGAAGGACTACCGGACCCAGAAGACGATCCCCAAGCCACAGGTGACGATCGAGCGCGAGGGGGCGACGTGGATCCTGGACCTGTACTCCATCGGCCGGGTCCGGCCGGTCGTCCGGGACGGCAAGGTCCAGACCTACGCTCACTGGTCCGTGACTTCGGGCGAGCTGTACGCCTGGTTCATCAACGGCCGGGTGACGCTGCACGCGGACGCCGCGAAGGCGAAGGCCGGGAAGCCGATCCGCCTCGGGCCGCCGTTCCGGTTCGAGACCGGGAGCGGAAAGCAGGGCCCGGACGCCACCGTCCGCGTCGGCCTGAAGGACAGCCAGGGGTTCACCATGCGCCTCGCCCGGAAGGACAAGGCGCAGCAGCAGATCCGGGTGCGCCTCGCGGGGGTCGGGCAACCGCTGATCGACACGCACGCCCCCTACGGGTGAAGCGGCACCTGCGACCTGCCCGTGGCTGTGCCCACGGGCGAATACGACCTGGTCGCTTCCGTCGACCTCTCCCCGCTCTTCGGCGTTCTCGAGACCGAGTCGAAGGTCTCCCTCACGCGTCCCGGCGCCGAAGTCCTCGACCAGCGGCTGAAGGAGCTCGCCTCCGACGACCCGAACGTCCGCCGTCGCGCGCTCTACGACCTCCGGTACTTCCCGAAGGAAGGCGAGCGGATCGTCCCTGAGCTCGTCAAGGCGCTTTCGGACGGCGACGAGCACGTCCGCGGCGCCGCCCTCAGCGTCTTCTACGCCTTCCCGGACGCCGCGAGGGAGCAGGTCGACCTCGTGCTCGGGATCGTCACCGGCGACGGGTCGGAGAGCGAGCGGGGCCGGGCGGCCTACTTCGTGGCCCGGTTCGCGCCGGAAGACCCGAAGGTCGAGAAGGCCCTCATCGACGCCGTCGAGTCGGCGGAGGGTCCGGTGAAGCGCCGGCTCCAGGGCGCGCTCGACTACTACCGGCGGATGCACCCGAAGAAGGAGCCGGAGAAATCCGGAAGCTGACGGTCCCCGGGGAATCGCCGTCCATCGCACTCTGCCGTAGGATTCAGGTATGAACCTGCGATGGACGGCCCTCCTTCTTCTGATCCCCTTCCTCACCGCCTCGGCCCAGAATCAGGACGTCGATCCGAAGGTCCGGTTCGCCCGGCTCGCGAAGGACTTCAAGGAAGTCCAGAAGAGCCCGGACTGGAAGAAGATCAAGCAGCGCCGCGACATCATCGTGGAGCTCGGAGACCTCGACCACGAGAACTCCCAGAAGATCCTCTTCCAGGCGTTCGCGGAGGACCGGGAGCAGGTCTGCCGGATCCCGGCCATGATCGGCCTCGGGAAGCGGGCGACCTATCCGGTGCTGAAGGCGATGGTCACCCGGGCGGTCCGCGACCGGAACGACGTCTACCTGATGACGCTTCCCCTCGCGCTGTCGCACTCGAAGGACTCAAAGATCGGCCCCTGGATCCTCAGCCACTTCTGGGTGAAGAAGGGGAAGCCGATCCAGCGCGCGGCCGTCATCGCCTCGCTCGGACACCTGAAGTGCGCCGAGGCGTACGGGCCGATCGAGAAGACGCTGACCGAGGAGACGCGGGACGTCCGGGTGCTCTACGAGTGCCTCTTCGCGCTGGCGCGGATCGGCGGCCTCCAGGCGTTCGACACGATCGTGCCGTTCCTCGAGAGCCCGGAGCGTTTCCTGCGGGAGGGCGCGATCCTGGCCCTCGCCGAGACGGGGAGCCCGGCCGCGACGGAGAAGGTCCTGCCGCTGTGGCGCGACCCCTTCGCCCGCGCCCAGGAGGCGGTGGCCGAAGCCGTCCGCCGGTCGAAGGACGAGGAGGGGCTGGGAACGCTCGTCCAGTTGCTCCGCACCGGTCGTCTGCGGGTGATGGACACGGCGCGGTGCGCGCTCGAAGAGATCACCGGGGAGAAGCACGGCCTCGACGCCGACGCCTGGGAGAAATGGCTGAAGGACAAGGCGGCGGGGAAGGTCGTCCCGAAGGACCCCGCGTCGGGTCCGGGCTCGGTGGCGACGTACTACGGCATGCGCGTTCTCTCCGACCGGCTGCTCTTCGTCCTCGACTTCTCCGGCAGCATGGACGCCGGGAAGCCGCCGCGCATCGAGACCGCCCGCGAGGAGATCACGAAGACGCTCGACCAGTTGAACAGGAAGACGCTGTTCAACGTGGTGGGTTTCTCCGGCGCGGTGATGTGGTGGAAGGACGAGGAGGTCCCGGCGACGGCGGAGAACATCGCGGAGGCGAAGGAGTACATCGAGAAGCTCAGCGTCGGTGGCGGCACGAACGTCTCGGACACGTTCGACGAGACCTTCGAGAAGATGACCCACATCGACACGATCTACTTCCTCGGGGACGGCAGCCCGTCGGTCGGCCGCCACACGGAGCAGGAGGAGATCCTCGCCCGCCTGCGCTGGCACAACCGCTGCCGCAAGATCCGGATCCACTGCATCGCGCTGACGCGCGGCGAGGTGGCGCGTTTCGGCGGCCGGAAGGGCCCGGGCCTGGGCCGCGGCCGCAGCGTCTCCGGCCCGCGCTACTACGACGAGGAGGAGGCGGCGCGCTTCATGAGCCGCATCGCGGCGGAGCACGGCGGAGAGTTCCTGCACATCGAGAAGTAGACCTGCTAATCGGGGTCAGACCCCGATTAGCAGATTCACGCCAGTCCGGCCCGGAGGCGCGCCTCGATCGCGTCCAGTTCGTCCTCGATCCGCAGGTCGAGGATCCCGGCCCGGTCCTCGAGGTGGTGGCGCAGCTCGTGCAGGATCGTCTCGAT
>JBDLIY010000473.1:0-3275 GCA_039714635.1 Planctomycetota bacterium | reverse complement strand
GAGGCGGGCTCAGAAGTTCGCGATCGCCGCTTCCAGCTTCTCGCGCGTGCCCGGCGCGAACCAGCAGTCGAGGAACGCCTCTTCGCGCTCCGTCCGCCGGGCCCGGACCTCGGCGAGCACCGGGTCGACCCGGTTCGCCTTGATGATCGCCCAGGCACCGCCCGGCGTCGCGCCCTTCCGCGCCGCCCGCTCCGTGGCCGCCACCCACACCTCGTCGAGAGGCCTCACCTCGTCGACCAGGCCCATCCCGAGCGCCGCCGCCGACTCGTGGAACTCCCCGTCCTCGATGACGGCCTTCGCGTGACGCGTCGGCAGCAACGCCCGCACCGCGCAGTCCGCCGGGAACGGCACCGGCACGCCGAGCTTCACCTCGTTCAGGCCGATCAGCTTCCGGCCTTCCGCGGCGACCCGGTCGTCGGCCGCGAGCGCCAGGACGCACCCGCCCGCGATCGCGTGGCCGGTGAGCGCCGCCACGACGGGCTTCGGGAGCGAGTAGAGGTCGGTGAACACCCGGTTGAACGCCCGGTAGAACTCGCGGAAGTCCTCCCGGTCGAGCGGGAAGAGGTTCGGGATGTCGAAGCCGATGGAGAGGAACTTGTCGTTCGCGCTACCGAGGACGACAGCGCGGATGTCCGGATCGTCGCGCACCTCCCGCACCGCGGTGTGCAGCGCGGCGATGAGCTCGAGATCGATCGGATTGGTGACGGACTTCGAGAGGCGGAGCTCGGCGACGCCGTCGTGTCGTTCCAGCTCGATCATCGGTTCACTCCGGCCGGGCGGGCGAGCCGGCGTGCGTCGAGTGCCAGGCCCACCAGAAGGCGTGATAGCGGGCCTTCGGGGCGTCCTCCTCGTACCGCACCAGGCGGCCGTCCGCAAGCACCGCGATCCGTTTCCACGCCCGCGACCGCTCGCCCGGGGGCGGGTAGGAGCTCACGGGGAACTCCTCGCGCGGCTGCTGCATCGAGAAGTACGGCGCGTACGGCCGGCGCTTGTAGTCCCGCGCCAGCGCCGGCAGAGGCGACAGGACCGTCGTCTCCGGGTGGGCCGCCTTCCACTTCCCCCACGTCATGAGCCGGAACTCCACGGGCTCGAGCGTCTTCCCCGCCGCGGCCGACGGCCCGGCGACGGCGCGGCCCTGGAGCTGGCTCCAGAGGCTCTCCGTGCCGATCGTCTCCCGGCGGTCGTACAACAGCTGGTTCGAGTTCCAGAGGAGGCCGCTGATCCCGAACTCGATCGTCTCGCCGTCGACCTCGCGGTCGAAGACCGCCACGCCGTCGCAGAGCGGGTGGTAGGAGACGGCGATCCGCTTCCCGCCGAGCGTGTCGTTCGCCACCTCGTGCCAGTTCATGATCATCAGCGGGTAGGCGCGGGCCTCCCCGAGGATCGAGACGCCGATCACGCGGTCGCCGGGGAGCAGCATCGTCTTGCCCCGGCGGCTCTTCCTCGACTCGTGCTCGCCGAGGGTCCAGGTCTCCGGGTCGACGAGCGGCGGCGTCTTGTCGCGCCACATGCCGCCGGCCACGATCTCGTCGCGGGGGATGAGCGTCGTCTCGAGATCGAACTGATAGGTCGAGACGTCGTGACCGTCGCCGATCCGCGCCGCGCGCTGCTTCCCCAGGTGCATCAGCGCCTGGAGCAGGACGAGCGACATCATGACGACGGCGAGGAGGATCACCCATCCGCCGGAGCGGAAGGTCAGGAGGCGCTCCCTCTTCGGGGCCTCCGCGGTCAGGGTGGCATCGTTCATTTCATTGGGTGGGGTCGAACGCCATCAGGACGAACAGGACCGGCAGGTAGACCAGGCTCGCGAAGAAGACACGCCGCGCCGCGGCCCGCGTCCGCTCCCGCGCCACCGGGCTCGGGTCCCAGCCGCCGACCAGGGAAAAGCCGCCGTGGGCGCGCATGTTGGTCAACATGCGGTGCCCCATGACACCCAGCCCGATGAACGCGATGTTCGGTTTCATTCGCTGCAGCCGAGGTTCCGTCCCAACCGCCTCAAGGTAACCGCCCGGGTCTCTGACACACAAGGTCCCGGGACCGGCGCGGGATTGACCCCGCGCCGGTTTGTACGGTCTTGTTGCGAGGGACAGCATCTGCCGAAGGCTTCGGCGCCAGAGCCATGTTCACCAAGCGCGCGCCGCCTCAGGGCGATACGGTCACGATCCACCTCGACGGCACGGCGATCGCGGCGCCGCGCGGCGATACGCTCGCCGCCGTCCTGCTCGCCCGGGGCATCCTCGTGACCGGCGCCACGGCGGGCACCGGCGCGCCGCGCGCGCCCTACTGCATGATCGGCTCCTGCTTCGGCTGCCTGGTCGAGATCGAGGGCCAGGGCGACCGCCAGGCCTGCCTGGTTCCGGTGCGCGAGGGCCTGCGCGTGCGCTGCCGAGGCTCGCCGCGGGACCCCAGGACATGAGCCCCGGACACGATCTCGCCGAGCATGACCTCGCCGATCATGACCTCGCCGTCGTGGGCGCCGGCCCGGCCGGCCTGGCGGCGGCGACCTGTGCCGCCGGCCTGGGCCTGGACGTGGTCCTGCTCGACGAGCAAGCGGCGCCCGGCGGCCGGGTCTACCGCAACATCGAAGGGCTCGCGGAAACACGTCCTTGTGACCTCGAGGCGCTCTGGGCGCGCTACCGCGCGGGGCTCTCCCTGACCGCGTCGTTCCGGGCCAGCGGCGCCCGGTACCAGCCGGAGACCGCGGTCTGGATGATCGAGGCTGACGGCACCCTCGGCCTGCGCGATGCTGCGGGCGCCTCGCTCCTCAGCGCGCGGCGCGTGGTCGTCGCCACCGGCGCCATGGAGCGCGCCGTGCCGATCCCCGGCTGGACCCTGCCCGGCGTCATGACCGTGGGCGCGGCCCAGACCCTGCTCAAGGCCTCCGCCCTGGTGCCGGAGACACCGCCGGTGATCGCCGGCAGCGGGCCGCTGGTCCTGCTCTACGCCGCGCAACTGCTCGCCATCGGCGGCGCCATTGGGGGGATCCTCGACACCACGCCGCCCGGCAACCGGGTGAAGGCGTTGCCCAGGCTGCCCGGGCTCCTCGGCCATCTCGGCGCGCTGCGGCAGGGTCTGGGCTGGCAGCGCGCCATCGAGGCGGCGGGCGTCCCGGTTTTCAAAGGCGCGCGCGAGATCGAGGCGATGGGCGACGGGCGGGTCGAGGCGGTCGAATTCCTGTCCGGGGGCCGGCGCCGGCGCATCGAGACCCGGCTGCTGCTTTTGCACGAGGGCGTCGTGCCGGACCATCACCTGGCCATGTCGGCGGACTGCGCCAT
>JBDLIY010000472.1:0-3296 GCA_039714635.1 Planctomycetota bacterium | reverse complement strand
CGCCGGTCTCTCCTGCGTCGTCCGGCTTCTCCGCCTCGCCCTCGGGGGCGCCCTCGTCCGCCGGCGCCTCCGGCTGGACGACCTTCTCCTTCACGATCTCGACCTTGAGGTCGCCGTTCCAGTAGATCCAGGCGAACAGCTGCGGGCCGCCCTTGGCGGGGTCCGTCTCCTTGCTCGCCGCGATCAGTTCCTGCGCCTGGGCGAAGGAGGAGCGGTCGATCGGCACGACGCCCAGAACCGTCGTATGGCTCTTGACGTAGGTGTGGTTCCCGCCGCCGGACGCGTCGTAGTCGTTCTTCTCGACGCCGTAGGCGCGGATCGCGTCGTACTTCGCGGCGCTCCGTCGGGCCCCGCTGGCCACCATCGCCTTCTGCCGGAGCAGCAGGACGTCCCGGGACGCCACCGGGTACTTGGCGCACCGGAAGCCGACCGCCAGGAACCGCGCGGTGACGCCGATCCCCGCGCCCGGAGTGCTCTCGAGTGCCCGGGCCGTGTTCCGGTGCATCAGCTCGAGGTACGGTTTCTTCTCCCCGTCGCCCGAGAGCTGTCCGTCACCATAGGATGTGCTGCGCAGGACGCGGCAGCCATCGGAGCCGTGCCAGTCCTGCTTCTTCGCCGTCGAGTCGGGATAGAGGACCGGGACCGAGGAGGTCCACTCCCGAACGTTCCCCAGCATGTGCATCATCCCGTAGGGCGAGGCCGAGTCCGCGCACCGCGTCACGTCCACGGGGAGGTTCAGGTACTGGGACGCCGGCCCCTTCGGCTCGGGCTCCGCCTTGCGCCAGACGAGGCGGTTCCGCTCCTCCATCCAGTTCCAGGTCTTGCCCCAGGGGTAGAGCCAGGCGTCCGGTCCGCGCGCGGCCTTCTCGTACTCCGCCTCCGTGGGCACGTGCTTGCCCGCCCACTCCGCAAAGGCGTCGGCGTCCTCGGCGGTGACCCAGACGACGGGCCAACTCTCCATCTTCTTCGGAAGAAGCTCCCTCGGGACGTGCTTCTTCGGATCCTTCTTCTCGTCGTCGTCGTCGGGGGCCGCCTTCAGCCAGTGGTCCGGGATCGGCCGCCGGTAGACCGTGAGCGCGATCCCGTCCGGCAGGACGAACATCACCCAGCCCTCGGCGCGCTGCTTGTCCGGCAGCTCCAGGAAGTCCTTCTTCTTCGCCGCGGCGGGGAGGAACGCGTTGAACTCCTTCAGGATGGCCTCGATCCGGGGCTCGTTCGTCTTGCGGATCTCTTCCCAACGCTGGAGGAGTTTGGCCTCGTTGAGCCAGAAGATCGACTCGGCGTACCAGGCGTCGAAGTCGCGCTCGCCGAAGATCTCCTTCGCGACGAGGGAGAGGGTGTTCACCTTCTTCCGCGTGAAGAACGAGGCCTTCTGCGACTCGTCGAGGAACCGCCGGTACTGCGCGTTCGTCACCGTGAAGACGTCGAGGGCGTAGGCGACGGTCTCGACCTCGTGCTCCGGAGTCTCCAGCAGGAGCATCTCCCACCAGTCCATCTTGTGCTCTTCCATCAGGAGCTTGTGGTGCTTCCGGGATGGCTTCTTCTTCGGGTCGCCGTAGAGCTTGACCAGGTCCTTCACGTCGAGGCCCATCTTGAACTCGCCCGCCGGGATCGGTTTCATGCCGGCGAACTCGACGCTCTCGGCCTTCGGCGCGGCCTGGGCGAGGATCTCCTCTGCCTGCACGTCGGCGGACGGCGGGAAGGAGAGGGTGAGGGCCAGGACGGGTATCAGGAGCAGAACGGCCCCGCGTCGGGCGTGGACGAAGCTCATGGGGGGGACCTCCGGACGATTTTCAGCTTGCGCGCTCTTCGATTCCGAAGATAGCACGGCCTGTCCGGAGCACAAATGTCTCCACACCGGCCCGGAGAGGGGAAGCGGCTCCTTTTCAGAGGATGGACGAACCGCAACTGGCCCCGATATCTCGGGGGGCAACGCTATTGTTGTCGCGTATATGGTGGAATGCGTCTTGACCGGGTACCGGGCCCCGGCTAGACTTCCACCGGGCCGCCGATATGCGGTGTCCGATCCGCGGAGGACGCCATGGGCAACTTCGAGAAGCTGGGTATTCTCGTCATCATCGTACTGGTCGTCGTGATCCTCGTTCTCGCCGTGTGGGGCATGGGCGTGCCGCCCGATCCCCAGGACGGCGATCTGGCGATCTCGGCGACCGCCGAGCGGGCCGCCGCGAACGGCGGAGACGCTTCGAAGGAGGGGCCGAGGACGGTCCGGATCCCTGCGAAGGGCTCCGGCGGCGGGGAGGACTGGTGGGTGGAGCAGGAGCCGGCCAGAGAACCGGCTCCGAAGGACGAATCCGCTTCGAACGAGCCGAACCCCGATCTGAAGAGGGCGCCCGCGGCGCCCGCCGCCGACCTGGAGCACAAGGTCGTCAAGGGTGACAGCCTCTGGGAGATCGCCGAGAAGTACTACGGCAACGGCGCCTACGTGAAGGCGATCGAGAAGGCGAATCCGGGCCTGAACTCCGGCAGCCTCCAGATCGACCAGACGATCCGGATCCCGCACCCGGACAAGGTCCTGGCGACGCGGAGCGCCCCGCGGCGCGAAGCTTCTGGCCGGGAGACTGGCCGGGAGGCCTCCACCGACCGCAAGACCTACACCGTGAAGAAGGGCGACAACCTCACCGGGATCGCCCGGCGGACCATGGGCGACGGCAACCGGTGGCGCGAGCTCTACGAGGCGAACCGGGACGCCATCGGTTCGGACCCGGGCGCGCTGAAGCAGGGCATGGAGCTCGTCATCCCGTAACCCTCTCGCCGGTCCTGACGCCTGTCGCGAGTCGGACGAGTTCGATCCCGACCTGTTTTCCTCTCAGTTCCCGAGTCCGACCCTCCGATATGGAGGTGTTCGTGCACATGGGGTTTCTGGAGGACAGCAGCATGCGACGCATCTGGATTGCCGTCGGCATCATCGCGTTCGTGATCTCTCTCTCGGTCACGCCAGCCCTCGCACAGGGGGACGCTCCGGACAAGAAGGACGGAAAGGCCGAGGCCGAGAAGGAAGAGGAACTCACGCCGGTCTCGGGTGAGAAGGTCGAGGTTCTCCTGCGGGAGGGCGACGTCCTCGAGGGTGTGGTCAAGGGCACCCGCGTCGAGGTCATGGTCAACGGCCGCTACCGCAAGGCGAAGAACCGGGACGACAAGGGAGCCGGGATCCGCGTCTACTACGCGATGGGTCTGAACGGCTTCGTCTTCGTCCCGTACGACACGATCGAGAAGATCGACTTCAACGGCGCGCTCTCGGAGGACGAGGGCCTCGCCATCGCCCGTCGGATCGTGGC
>JBDLIY010000471.1:0-3299 GCA_039714635.1 Planctomycetota bacterium | reverse complement strand
CGCGAGGCGCCGGGCGCCGGCCTCGGCCTGGCGCTGGTCCGCCGCCTGGCGGAGTCGATGGGCGGGTCGGTCGAGGTCGGCGACACGCCGGGAGGCGGCGCGACGTTCCGGGTCCACCTGCAAATCGGGGTCTGACCCCGAATTGCAGGTCAGGCGTCCGCCGTCGCCTCGGACTTCGTCATCATCGGGCGCAGGCGCATCCGCTCCGTGTCCGCCAGGCGGATCTCCACGCCCAGGCCGTCCAGGTCCTGCAGCAGCTTCCGGTCGAGAACCCGGACGTCGTCGAGGAACGTGCCGTTGCGAGAGAGGTCGCAGATCTCGACCTGGCCCCTCGCAAGGAAGCTGATCCGGGCGTGCTGGCGGCTGACCTTGTTGAAGCTCCGCTCGTCCAGAATGCGTCGCTGCTCCTCCTCGGACGCGGTGAGGAAGCGCTTCGAACGGCGCATGGAGAAGTCGCAGGAGCGGCTCCGCCCCACGGTCACCGTCTCACCGAGACGGATCACCAGCGTGTCGTTGCGAAGCAACCCCTCCGTCCCCGTCAGCTGAAGGCGGTCGAAACCGTCCGTCCCGTTCGCTCCGTTCGTCGCGCCCATCTTCCCCTCCTCACTTCACCCGGCGGTGATACCACTCGGGGTCCACGGTGCCGCGCAGCTCGAGGTCGTCGATCTCGCACGGCGTCCACGTCACGAGCGCGATGTCCCGCGCCTTCGCGCCCCGCGGCTTGATGTCCCGCTCGTAGACGAGCCGGTCGGAGACGTAGAGCGCCGCCGACCGGTCGCGCTTCTCGAAACGGACGCGGTACCAGCGGTTCGGCTCGAACTGGAAGTACCGCCGGTTCGCCGCGTCCCCCTTCAGGACGTTCGGATGCGACTCGATGTACGTCCTCCGAAGCGCGTCCGGAACCGCCCGCGCGGGACGCGTCAGGTCCTCCGACTGCCAGATGTGGACGCCCCGTCCGTTCTCCTTCCGGCCGTCGTCCGACAGGACCACCAGGTTCGTACCGCAGAGCGAGACGACGAACGCCAGCGGCTCCTTCCAGCGCGCCCGGAACGAGATCGACATGTCGCGCGAGTACAGCATCGGCGACTCGATGCGGAGGGGGTGATATTGCAGCCAGTCGGCGGAGCCGTTCTCCGGCGGGAGGAAACCGAGGAGGGACTGGCGGCGCGTCGTCTCCGCCAGCTCCGGCCCCGATACGTAGACCACCGTCTCGACGAGATCGACCCGCCCCTCGGTGAAGCGCCAGTGCTCGAGGCCGTCGCGGTTGCGGAAGTCCCACGCCACCGCGATCACGTAGTTGCGGCGCTTGACGGTAGTCCCGGCGAGGTGCCGCACCTTCGCGCGGAGGTGTTCCCCCACCTTCGCGCCCGGCAGCTTCTGCTTCATCTCCTGGAGCCGCTGCTTCAGATACGGCTCGCGGTCGCGCACGTACTTCGTGTCCCGGAGCTTCCTCTCCTCGAGCAGCAGGCTGAACTTGTCGTGGGCCTCCTGCCAGCGCTCGGACTTCCGGGCCGCCTCCGCTTCCGTGAAGATCGCCTCCGCCCGCAGTTCGTCGGAGAGCATCTTCTGCCGGTGGCTCACCTTGAACTCGCGGACGTAGCCGAGGACCTCGTTCGGAAACGTGCCGAGCAGGTGGAGGTTCCGCGCCTCGCCGACCCAGCCCTCGATCAGGTCCAGGTCGCGCTCCGCGGCCGCGAGGTCGGTCATGCGCCGGACCTCGCCCAGCCGGAGCAGGGCGCGGATGAAACGGCCCTGGGGGTCGGTGTCCGCCTGGCCGGCCTCGCGGAAGAGATCTTCCACCGCCAGGTTCCGGATCCAGGACTCCCGCCTCTCGCCACCGGGCTCCCGGCTCCAGGTGACCGAGCGCCCCTCCCGGTCGGTCCGGAGGTCGTACATCGTCTCGCGGATCGTCCCGAAGGTCAGCTCCGCCGACTTCCGGCCGTCGAGCGTGTCGAGCGCCATGCCTTCGATCGCGCGGGCGAAGTCCAGGGTCTCCCGCGCCCCCTCCCAGGCGCCCTTCCACTCGTTCGGCTCGTGCGTGAGCAGCTTCGGCTCGAGGTCGCCGAGCTCCGTCTCCGCCGCCGCCCAGCTCCGGTTGCCGAGGAACTCGAGGAACCGGGGCAGGAACCGCGCCCACTCCTCGCCGGCGACGTCCTGCAGGTCGGAGAGCGTCTCCCCCAGTTCCTCCGTCATCCGGCGGACCTCCACCGCGATGTCGGTCACGGAGCGATCGCCGAACTCGGCGAGGAGCTCCGTCGCTTCCTGGAACGCCAGCTTCTCCTCGAACATCTCGCGCGCCCGGTCGCGAACCTCCGCCCACTCGATCTCGTTCGCCGCGGCGATCTCCTTGTCGAGGTCGGTGAATCGCCGGTCGAGGCCGGATCGCCACTCCGGTTCGAGACGACTCAGCGCCTCCGTGAGCGGAACGTCGTTCTCGTAGAGTTTCCGGTCCTGGGCCAGGAGGGATTCCGCCCGGCCGTACTCGCTCTCCCCGAGGGCTTTCTTCGCCTCCAACAGGTAATCCCCGACTCCGCGGGTGGCATCGCGGAGGTCCTTCTCGAGCTGCTCGGCCGACTCCAGGCCCACCGGCTCCTCGTCCTCCACGTACGCCTGCGACTTCAGGCCGTCGATCATGTCGCGCACCACGACCCGGGCCTCCTCCGGCGTCCGGCTGCGCAGCTCCTTCTTCTTCCGCCGGAACTCCTCCTCGATGAACCGGTCGCGTGTCCGCACGATCCGCTTCCGGAGTTCCTCCGCTCGGCTGCGGGCCCAGTCCGCGCCCTCTCCCTCCGCACGATCCTCCTCCTGCTTCTCGAGGAAGAGACGGATCCGCCGCAGCGCGTCGGCGAAACGGTGACCGTCCCTGGCGAACCCTCCGGCCTCCACGACGAGGTCGTTGCCTTTGCTCACGTAGCCGTTCTGGCGTTTCAGGTAGGCCAGTTCGTCCCGACTCTCGCGAACGGCTTTCGTCCCTTCGTATTCCGGGTCCGCGACCAGCTTCTCCAGGGCTGCGATCGTCGTTTCGTAGTTGTCCGGCCGGGCCTCGCCGAGCCACTTGCCGATGAACTCGGCCGCACTCTCTTCGGCCTTCCGGTCCTCGATCTTCTTCACGTACATCCTGCCGACCACCGCCCCGCCGGCACCGAGAGCCAGGAGCAGCACGATGGCCGCCGTGAGGACCTTCACCCGCCGCCGGACCGCCAGCGCCTCGATGCTCCCCGCCCAGCCCGCGGGGATGATCGAGCGGCCGTCCTCGATCGCCTTCAGGTCCTTCAGGAGCGCCTTGGGACTCTGATACC
>JBDLIY010000470.1:0-3306 GCA_039714635.1 Planctomycetota bacterium | reverse complement strand
CGCGTGATCGAGATGCCGATCCGGACCCTCGCGGCCACCTACCTGGCCCTGAACCTGATCGTCGCCGCGCTCTTCGGCTTCGGCATGAGCTCCGAGGTCCTCCACCTCCTCGGCGCGCTGGCGGGGCTGGGAGCGGTCTTCGTCATCCGAAAGTACAACTGGTGGTACGAGCCGCCGGAGGACGAAGTGGCGGGAGACATGCGGGTGGCACCGGTCATGCGGATCACGACCCCGGCCGAAGAGAACACCGCGAAGCCGCCGCAGCGCGAGGATCTACCACCCCTCGAGCTCGACTGAACGCCCCCCCTCAGCCCGTAACGTCCTTCACCCACTCCGCGAGGTCCTCGCCCCGTTCGGGGATCGTCACCACCGTCAGCACGTCGCCCGGCTCCAGCACCGTGCTGCCGCGCGGGATCAGCGACCGGTCCGCGCGGCGCAGCAAGATGCAGAGGAAGTCCTGTGGGATGTCCACCTTGCGGAATCGCATCCGTCCCTCCTTTCGTGCTTCGCGCGCCACGTGGATCTTCGAGGGACCGGGGATGCCGTTCAGTCCGGATGGCCGATCGCGGGGGGAAGCCTGACATTGGGCTCGCGTGGAAGCTGCGACGCCGAATCGGGCGCGAAGGTGCCGGGGGTGGGCCGTGAACTGCTCCGCTACGGAGAGCGGCGGGAGGTAGAGTCGAACGGGTCCACCGCGGGGTAGACAACGAACTCCGGGGTTTGCCGCGAGAGAACCGTCTTGGAGTCCAGGTGGGTGAAGGCCGTCGCCGGCGCGATCAGTTCGTCCGCCGGTACCTTGGTTCGCTTCAAGGAACCCTGAAGACGTTCTCTCCCGCTTGAAGCGTGACCCACTTCGATGAGATCTCCGTCACTCGGTCAGGATCCGAAGCGGGGGAGTCCTCGAGAACGAGTCGGTACTCGCCGGGGGACAGGTCGAACACTACCTTCCCGTTGCGCACCGGAAGGTAGAGCTGTCCCCGGTCCTCCCGATCGACCACGCGGAGTGTGCCCCACTGCAAGGTGGTGGTCACATGGACGATGCAGTGAGCCCACTCGTCAGCAGCATCGATCGCACCCGCGCCTGCCGCCACCGTGACTCTCCGCGACGACACCGGTCGCCCCCTCGAACTCCCTGTAAACAAATCGACGATATAGCGGCCGGGACTCAGCGGGCCGAGCCGGCACGTGCCGTCCTTGGCGACCCTGTCGTAGCGTCCCGAGGGGGGTACCGGGCAGTCCTCGGGCCTCACCTTCAGCCAGATCACTCCCCGCTCCACCGCCGGAATTGATCCCTCCAGAAAACCGGGCATCCCGAATGAGGGCAGGACAATGGTCGTCTCCTGACCGGGTGCCAATACCACGCGCTCCACCGTATCGATGGACCTGGCGACTGCCGAATGGAGATCCGGTGCAAACCGAAGTGCGAGCTGGAGATCCCGCCGAGGGCCCACGAGGTACGCGCCCGGACCAAGGCCTGAGAACTCGCACCGCCGGACGTTTGATTGTGAAGGTGAGAGGATCCTGCCGCCCGACTGCACGTCGAGGACTGCCACCTCCCGCGTGTCGCCCGGATCCTGAAGTTCGACGGAGATACGAGCCCCCCGCCGCAGCTTGACCGCGACTTCCTCCGACGACCCCGACACGTTCGCCACGACCGCGAAAGCATAGTCCGGGTGAGACGCCCAGAGGCGGATCCTTCCACTCTCCGGGACCGGCAGTGCGCAGGTGCCGTCTCCGTTCGTGACGCTCTGGGCGTACGCTTCCCAGTGCCCTGACCGAACGCCTCCGGTGAACTGGGTCTCCTGCCCCCAAGCCGAAGGGTGCGCCGCCCACATGTGCGCCGATTGCGATGCGCTAACCACTACATCGGATACCGGCGTCCCGGTCGTGCCGTCAACGCATCTCACCGGCAGACGCTGAAGGGGCGCAAGCGAGACAAGAAGAGGTGCCGCATCGGAGCGAAGATCACTGGCGCGAATGGGCTCGCTGGTCCCGTAGAACTCCAAACTCTCGTCCGCAAGCACGATGGACTGCCCGGGCATGACGCATCCCTCCGCCGCCGTGACTCGTATGCAACCGTCGGTGTCCACCTGGAGTGAGCGGAGAGCTGGGAATTGCCCGGGGTGTGTCCTGCTCGTTATCCCTACGAGCCACATGTCGTCAGCCTTCATTCGTGCCGCGGTGACCCGCACGGAATCGCCCCCGCGAACCAATCGGGCCCGCCCGCGAGCCAGATCTGTCTTGGGTAGACGCCGAACGTAACATGGGCGGAATCCAAGAGAGGTCGCTTCCACCTCCCACTGGAGGTCCGGGAGCCGCACTCTCCATAACCCGTCCTTGATCCGGTGCCCCTCGAGTTCCTTCTCACGGAGCCCCGCCGGGTACGCGCCGACCCGGAATTCGACTTCATCAGGGAAGGGCTGACCGGCTGCGTCCTCGACTTGCACCTCCAGCGACTCCGCCCCGGAAACCACGACAACGAGCTCACGTTCCCGCTGAGATGCGAAGATTGTCGTCGACCAAGTCGCCGAGAGTGTGTCTCCTCGCTCTGTGCCGACGTTGAGAGTCAGGAGGCCTCCAAGGACCCTGCCGAGACTGAACCGACCGTTGGCGTCCGCTGCGATCTTGCCCCGCGCGAATGAGCTACGAGCTGTCCCCCTTCCTTGCTCCACTTCCCACCAGATACTTCGGTTCGGGAGAGGGGCCCCCTGTGAGTCCTGCAGCTGGCCATTGACCAGACACCCCCTGCTGAGGATCAGGTCTCCGAGATCGCGGGGGCCTTCGCGAGGCGAGAACCTCAGCTGCAGGAGCAGGTCGGCATGCTCCTCGGAGCGGACGGCCACCTCGACTCGCCCACCCGGCGCTCCCTGCATGTCCACTCGGAAGCGTCCGAGCTGCCCGGTCGCCGCCCGACGAACCGAGACATCCTGCCCTGCCGCTCCAGGCCCGACCAGAACCTCGATCGTGAGGTCTGAAACGGGATGGCCCTCATGATCGAGGCACCGTCCGAGCAAGGCAGGGCCGGCGGCCTCGCCGCCGGCCCCCTCGACCCTGAGTGCATCTGGCGGATCTTGCCACCTGCGCTGAAACGGCGAGCTCGCAAACCCTTCCCCGGGGTAGACCAGCTCCCACTCGGGATCGGGTGCGGATTCCGGCAAGAGGAGTACGGCCCCTACGCTCGCGAGCAGGGAGACGAGCGCGATGGCGAGCATGTGCCGGTTCTTGAAGGACCACTTCATCTCGACTCCCTCGACCGGGGCTGCGCGACTACGGCAGCCCCGGTCCGATTAGGGGCAGCCTGTCGGC
>JBDLIY010000469.1:0-3314 GCA_039714635.1 Planctomycetota bacterium | reverse complement strand
GGATGATCCTCGCCGGCCGGGAGAAGGCGAAGGAGCTGTCCAGAGACCCCGCGATCGAGATCCGCATCGTCAGCTACGCGCAGGCGCGGGTCGCGAAGGGGATGATGCCCATCGCGAACGTCCCCGCGTCGAACACGGCGCTCGAGCGGGCGGGGATCGGCATCGGCGACGTCAAGGCGATCACCAGTCACACGCCCTTCGCCCTGAACGACGTCTACTTCGCCCGCGAGATGGGGATCGACACCGCGGAGATGAACCGCTACGGCTGCTCCCTCGTCTGGGGCCACCCGCAGGCGCCCACGGGACTGCGCGGGATCATGGAACTCATCGAGGAACTGGCGATCCTGGGCGGCGGCTACGGTCTCTTCACCGGCTGCGCGGCGGGCGATACCGCCGCGGCCCTCGTGATCGAGGTGCTCGCGGAGTGAAAACCTCGATCCCGGTCGTGCTGCTGACGCTCACCTTCTGCATCTCCGTCGCCTCCGCGCAGGTGCCGACCGTCGACGATCGCCCCGCGAAGCCCGGGGAGTGGGGTTTCCGGCCCGTCAACGGCGAGCCGACGGTCCGCACGCCGCCGGCGTTCTCCTGGCGACCGCAGGCCGGCGCGAAGACGTACCGGCTGGAGATCGCGTCCGATCCGGATTTCAAGACCGTCGTCTACGCGATCGACGGGCTGCGCTACAGCGCCCACTGTCCCTCGAAGGCCCTCCCGCCCGGTGACCACTGGTGGCGTTTCCGCTTCCACGACGCGAAGGGGAAGGACTCGGAGTGGAGCACCGTCCGCGGGTTCATCGTGCGGTCGGACGCGGTCGGGTTCCCGTTGCCGGCCCGGGAGGATCTCGTCGCCCGGGTCCCGAAGGCGCACCCGCGGCTGTTCGTCCGGCCGGAGGAAGTGGAGTCGCTCCGGAAGGCCGCGCTCGGCGACCGGAAGGCGTCCTTCGAAGAGCTGGTGAAGACCTGCGAGAAGATCCGGAAGGACCCGCCGCCCGTCACCGAGCCGCCGAAGTACCCGAAAGGCATGGAGCGCGGCAGTGAGGAGTGGCGGAAGATCTGGTGGGGGAACCGGACGTACACCATCCGCGTGCTCGACTCGGCGGCGACGCTGGCGTTCGTCAGCCTGCTCAACGGCCACGAGGAGTACGGCGCGCTCGCGAAGCGGCTCCTGATGGCCGCGGCGGAGTGGGACCCCCGCGGATCCACCGGTTTCCTGTACAACGACGAAGCGGGGATGCCCTACGCCTATCACTTCAGCCGGGCGTACACGTTCCTCCACGACCGGCTGACGGAGGCGGAGCGGAAGCAGTGCCGCGGCGTGATGGCGATCCGCGGGGCGGAGATGGCCCGGCAACTCTGTCCTCGACACTTCTGGCGGCCTTACGGCAGCCACGCCAACCGGGCCTGGCACTTCCTGGGCGAAGTCGGCATCGCGTTCCTCGGCGAGATCGAAGAGGCCGAGGAGTGGCTCTGGTTCGCGATGAACGTCTTCGCGAACACCTACCCCGTCTGGGCGGATCCGGACGGCGGCTGGCACGAGGGCGTGAACTACTGGCGTTCCTACGTCGGTCGCTTCACCTGGTGGGCCGACGCGATGAAGGTGGCGACGGGGATCGACGCCTGGCGGCTCCCGTACTTCTCGAAGGCCGGGGACTACGCGATGTACCTGCTGCCGCCGGGCACGAAGGGCGGCGGGTTCGGGGACCTCAACGCGAAGATCACGTCGAAGAGCGTCCGCGAGCTGATGACCACGCTCGCCGGCCAGGCGCGGAACCCGTACTGGACCTGGTACGTGAACGCGATCGGCGGGCCGAAGGTCGCGAACCACTACGTCGGCTGGCTGCGCGGCGGCGCGGAGCCCGTCGAGCCGATGTCGCCGGCGGAACTGCCCACGTCCCGCCTCTTCCGGGGCAACGGCCTGGCGGTCCTGAACACGGATCTGTCAAGCGCCGCGAACAACGTCGAGGTGATCTTCAAGTCGAGCCCGATGGGGACGCAGAGCCACGGCTACGAGTCCCAGAACTCGTTCCTGCTCTATGCGTTCGGCGAGCGGCTGTTCATCCGGACGGGCCGCCGGGACAACTACGGCTCGCGGCACCACCGGATGTGGATGTGGAAGACGAAGTCCGTGAACTCGATCACCGTCTCGGGTCGCGGCCAGCGGACGTGCTCGACGGAGGCGTTCGGGGAGGTCACCGACTTCTTCACGTCGAAGCACCTCGACTACGTGGAGGGCGAGGCGGGGAAGGCCTACGCGCGCGACGTGAAGTCGTTCCGGCGGGGGATCCTCTTCGTGAAGCCGGACCTGGTCGTGATCCACGACACGCTTCTGGCGGAGACCGACGCGAGCTTCGAGTGGTACCTCCACAGCCCGACGCCGATGGTGCGGGAGGGGAGCGTCGTCTCCGTGACGAACGGCAGGGCGAGCGCTGCCGCGTACTTCCTCGCGCCGTCCGGGCTCGAGTTCACCCTGACGGACAAGTTCGATCCGCCGCCGCGGCCGCGCGTCCGGCTGGTCGAGCACCACCTGATGGCCCGGACGAAGCAGCGGCGGAAGGACATGACGTTCGTCACGGTGCTCCGACCGCACCGGTCGGACCGGCCGGCGCCCCCGGCGCCTGCGCTGACGAGGATCCCGGGCGGATACCTCCTCGTGGCGTCGACGGGCGACGGGAAGGCAATCGTTCTGCTGCGGGAGTCGGGAGAAGAGCCGCTTGTCGGCGCGGGCCTGAAGGCGACGGGACGGATCGCGACGGCGATCCTCGACGGCGAGGGGAAGACGCGGGCGACGTTCGCGGGGGTCGGCTCGACGGTGACTCAGGTCCGGTGATCAAGCTCCGGTGATCAGCGGCCGGGGCCGTGGAAGCACGTCAGGTGGCCGTCGCCGTAGAACACCTCGAACGTCTCCGGCAGGAAGGCCCGCAGGCAGTCGGCGATGGAGAAGATCGTGACGCCCCCGGTCCCGCGGCCGGCTTCGGCGGCGAAATGCTCGTAGAACGCGCGGCCGACCCCCGTCGGCCGGACGGGCCGGTAGAGGTAGACGAAGTCCATCCCGGCGGGGGAGTGGTCCATCACGTCGCCGACGATCCACTCCACCCTGTCTGCCGGGATGTCGAGCCACGCCTGCAGCGCGCGGCCGGCCTCGACCATGCGCGAGGAGATCTCGATCTGGATCGTCTTCGCGTGGGGATGGAGCCGCTGGATCAACAGTCCCTGGAGCCCGTTGCCGGCGCCGAAGTCGCCGAGGGTCGTGTCGGGGCGGATGTGGGGCCCGGCGCGGAGGATGGGGGAGACGCCGCCGGCGTGGGCCCAGTAGCCGC
>JBDLIY010000468.1:0-3322 GCA_039714635.1 Planctomycetota bacterium | reverse complement strand
GGGCGCTGGCCGGGCTTCCGCGGGGGAGCGACCTTGCCGGTGATGAGGGAGCCGGTGAGGAGGCCGTTCTTGCGGATCATGCCGGCGGGGACGTAGATATCGTCCGGGCTGGAGAGGAAGTTCCGCTTTGCCGAACGGAGGAAGCCGTAGCCCTCCGGGATCACCTCGAGGACGCCCTCGGTGTCCTGCATGTCCTCGACCGGGATCTGCGGGCGGGGAGGACGCCCGCCGCCGCGACCTCCGCGCCGGTTCGCGCTGCGACCGCGTCCCCCGCGACGGCTGCCGCCCCGGCCCCCGCGAGACCGGTTGTCCTTGCCGCCGCGCGAGGAGTTTCCTCCGCCGCCACCGCCACCACGCGAAGATTTTCCGCCGCCGCCGCCGCCGCCGCCGCCGCGCGAAGAGTTCCCGCCTCCGCTGCCACCACGCGAGGAGTTTCCTCCGCCGCCACCACGCGAGGAGTTGCCTCCGCCGCCACCGCGCGAGGAGTTGCCTCCGCCTCCGCCATCGCGCGAGGAGTTCCCGCCACGCGAGTTCCCGCTCCGCGAGTTGCCGCGTGAGGAGTTGCCGCCACGCGAGTTGCCACGCGAGGAGTTGCCCTTCGAGTTGTTCGCCACGATCTGCCTTCCCGAGTCTGCTTCCCGAATCTGCTTCCCGAGTCTGGGAGTCTCCCGCCCAAAAAGGGATGCGCAGCACCCGTCGCTCCGGGGGAGAGTGTGAATTCGTACGTCTCTGGTCAGGAGTCTCTGGGCGCGTCCGTCGGCCGGTCGCGCGGTCGTTCGATCCCGGCGGTGTCCTCTTCTGGAACACGGGGATGCCGGTCGGTTCGACCTGGGTGGACTCCGTCCGGATGCTACCCCAAGCCTGTAACCCCCGCAAGGCATTCCGCTCCATGCCGACGGGGAACAAGGTGGTCGGAGCGGACCTGTAAGCCGGGTTCTGTCAGGCGGCTTCCGGGGCGAACCCCGTCCTTCCGCCCGGCGACCATTCATCTGGGACGACCGTCGCCGGCCGCCTCGAGCAGCCTACCCGGAGGTCCAACCGGCGCGGGCCACGCCGTGGCGGTTTCCCGCCTCCCTCCCTATTCGGCCTTTCACCGGGTGGGGTTTACCGTGCCCGGACTGTCACCAGCCCGGCGGTGAGCTCTTACCTCACCGTTTCACCCTTGCCTGTGCACGCGCGAACGCGGCCATCGGCGGTCTGCTCTCTGTTGCACTTTCCCTGGCCTTGCGGCCGGTGGCCGTTAGCCACCACCCGGCCCTGCGGTGCCCGGACTTTCCTCGACGGCAACGCCGCCGCGGTCGCCTGGTCCACTCCGACCATCGAAATCGTAACCCAGCACGCCCTCGATCTTCCCCACAAGATCGGAGACCGAGAACGGCTTGCGGATGACGAACTCGACGGAGGGGACTTTCGACACGTCCTCTTCCGCCTCCGCACCCCAGCCGGTGATCACGACGACCTTCGCGTCCGGCTGGTGCTCGGCGGCCGCCGCGGCGACCAGGTAGCCCGAGACTTCCGGCATGCCGAGATCCGTCACGACCACGTCGAAGCCGTCGTCGGACCGCAGGCGCTCGATGGCCGCCTCACCCGACTCCGCGATCTCGACCCGGTGGCCGGAGCGGGAGAGGGTCATCTGGATGAGGCGCGCGATCCCGGCCTCGTCTTCCACGACCAGGATCCGTCCCCGCGCGAGGTCGTGCCGGGGACCGGTGAGGACGTCGTCCGGCCGCTCCGGCGTCGTGGCCTCCGCCGCGGGCAGGAGGATGGTGACCGTGGTTCCCTGGCCCTCCTCGGAAGCGATCGTCAGGCTGCCTTCGTGCCGCGACACGATGCCGTAGGTGATCGAGAGTCCGAGCCCCGTCGAGGTCAGCCCGCGGGTCGTGTAGAAGGGATCGTAGATCTGCTTCAGCGTCTCGGTCGACATGCCGTGCCCGGAGTCGGCGACCCGGATCCCCACGCCCTCGGGGTGGTCGAAGGTCGTGATCCGGAGCTCGCCGCCGGCCGGCATCGCGTCGAGGGAGTTGTTCAGGACGTTGATGAGCGCTTCCCGGAGTTCCGTCGGGAATCCGGAGATGTTCCTGGTGGCCCGGTGCTCGGAGAGGATCCGGTAGGAGTGCCCGCTTTCGTCCGCCTCGTCCTTCCAGCGGAAGCGGAGGAGGCCCATCACCTCGTCGACGAACGGCGCGGGCTCGATGCTCTCCCGCCCCGAGTCCGGCCGGCTGCGCGTGAATTCCATGATCCGTCGGACCGTCTCCGCGCCCTCGAGGGCCGATCTCTCGATGGTCTCGAGCGCGCTGACGAGGTCGCTCTCCCGGGCGTCCAGCAGGAGGAGCTGGGCGTTCCCCAGGATGGCCGTCAGGCGGTTGTTGAAGTCGTGGGCGATCCCTCCGGCGAGCTGGCCGAGGGCCCGCAACCGCTCGGCGCGGCTCATCTGCTCCTCGAGCCGCCGGTGGTCGGTGATGTCGGTGATGACGGCGAAGGACCCGGTGAAGCGGTCTTCGGCGTCCAGGAGCGCCGCCGCGCTGACGAGCGTCGTCCGCACCGAGTCGTCTTCCCGGACCCACTCGAGTTCGTACCGGCCCGGCTTTCCCTGCTTCCGGGCTCCGGACTGCTGCGTCAGCCGCCGGCGGTTCGTCTCGTCGAGGAAGTCGTGGACGCGACGGCCGGGCAGGGCGTCGGCGGAGACGCCGAGCAGGTCGGCGAACCGGCGGTTGGCGTAGACGATCAACTCGCTCGGGTCGACGATCACGAAGCCCTCGGACATCGTCTCGATCAGGGTTCGGTAGCGGCGTTCCGCCTCGGCGTGCCGCCGGCGCTCGTCCTTGATGTCGCGGGAGAGGCGGTTCAGCGCCCGGGCCATCTCCCGGAGTTCCGCCGGGCCGTCCGTGGGCACGTCGACGTCCTGTCCCGGACCCGCGAGCCGCCGGGCGACCTCGGAGAAGAACTCCATCCGCCGGGCGAACTGGCGCACCGCGGCGACGGAGACGCCGGCGCAGAGGATCGCGAAGAGGGCGGAGACGCCGAGGCCGATCCCGTCACCCCTCGAGAGTCGTGACAGGATCCAGCCGGTTCCGGCGGGGAGGAGGACGGCGAAGAAGGCGAGCACGGGCAGCAGAATGGTGAGCCGGACCCGGATCGCCATGGAGAAGTCCCGGACTGAGAGCCCGTTTCTCATCCTGAGCGACTTTCTGGTGCGATTCCGGCTCATGCCGGGGAGAGGTTCAAACCGCGTGCCAATATTCTTGCGGAGAATATTCCCCGCAAGAAAGAGCACCATGACCAAGGGTGTCAGGACAAAATCCACCACCATCGGGCTCGGCGG
>JBDLIY010000467.1:0-3352 GCA_039714635.1 Planctomycetota bacterium | reverse complement strand
ACGCTGCACACGACCCACGGCCGCGCGATCGCCTTCGCCCACGGCGTCAAGGTGATGAAGCCCGGCATGAAGGTCATCATCATCGCCGGGGACGGGGACCTGGCGGGGATCGGCGGCAACCACCTGATCCACGCGGCGCGGCGCAACATCGACATCACCGTCTTCCTCGTGAACAACTTCATCTACGGGATGACGGGCGGGCAGGTCTCGCCGACGACGCCGTTCGGGATCAAGACGACGACGACCCCGTACCGCAACGTCGAGCACGAGATGCGGATCGCGGACGTCGTCGCGGCGGCCGGCGGTACCTACGTCGCGCGGTGGACGACCTATCACGCGTTCCCGCTGATGGAGGCGATGCAGACGGCCATCGCGAAGAAGGGCTTCGGCTTCATCGAGATCATGAGCCAGTGCCCGGTCTCCTACGGGCGGCGGGCCGGGATGCCGGACGCGGTCTCCTGCCTCCACTTCCTTAAGGACAAGTCGATCCCCGTGGAAGAGACGGAGGGGATGACGCAGGAAGAGCTGGAGGAACGGATCGTCGTGGGCACGCTGGTGGACCGCGAGCGGACGGAGTTCACGCAGGCGCTGTGGGACCTGGGAGGAGAGGTCCGGACCAACCTCGAGCAGGGGCTGGAGGAGGCCCGATGAAGATCCGGTTCGCGGGTTTCGGCGGGCAGGGCGTGGTGATGTGCGGCGTGGTGTTCGGCCAGGCGGCGATGGGCGACGGGCTGCGCTCCCAGCAGACGCAGTCCTACGGCAGCGCGTCGCGAGGGGGCCTGACCCACAGCGACGTCGTGATCCAGGAAGAGGAGATCTACGACCTCGTCAACGAGGAGATCGACGTCCTCGTCGCGATGAGCCAGATGTCCTGCGACCGCTTCACGAGCGCGCTGGCTCCCGGCGGGAAGCTCTTCTACGAGGAAGACCTCGTGCGGATCGACCCCGAGTCGGCGATCGAGAGCCACGGGATCCGCGCGACGGACATCGCGTTCATGGACCTCGGCCGCAAGGTCGTCATGAACATGGTGATGATGGGCTTCGTGAACGAGATCGCCGAGGTCGTCACGCACGACTCACTGCTGAAGGCGATTCTGTCACGCGTCCCGAAGGGCACGGAGCGACTGAACGAGAAGGCGTACCGCGAAGGAGCGGCGAGGGCGAAGGCCCTCCGGGAGGTCTCATGAGGCACGAGATCCGCATCTGCGGGTTCGGCGGCCAGGGGATCATCCTCGCCGGGGTGATCCTCGGCGAGGCGGCGGCGAAATCCGGCTACCAGGCCGTGCAGACCCAGTCCTACGGGCCGGAATCGCGCGGCGGGGCGGCGCGGTCCGAGGTGGTCGTGTCCGACGCGCCGATCGACTACCCGCGCGTGACGAGCGCCGACGTGATCGTCGCGCTCTCCCAGCCGGCGTTCGACAAGTACGCGGGGGAACTCGGCGCGGACGGCTACGTCGTGGTCGACAGCGCCGGCGTCGAGGCCGACGGCGTGACGGCGCTGCCCTTCACGAAGACGGCGGAGGCGGTGGGGCACAAGATCGTCACGAACATCGTGATGCTCGGCTACCTCGGCGCGCGGCTCGACTTCGTCGACAAGGACATCCTCGAGGCCACCGTCCTCGCGAACGTCCCGAAGGGCACGGAGGAGATCAACGTGAAGGCGCTGGCCGCCGGCCGGGACCTCGCCGCGGAGGTGGTCGCATGATTCCGACCCTCGAGTACGACCGGATCGTCGCGGCCATCGGCGGGACCGAGCTGTTCGCCCAGGGTGACGTGGCCTGCGCCTACGGCGCGCTCCTCGGCGGGTGTTCCTTCTTCGCCGGCTACCCGATCACCCCGGCCACGGAGGTGGCGGAGGCGATGGCGGGCCTGCTGCCGAAGGCCGGCGGAGTCTGCATCCAGATGGAGGACGAGATCGCGTCCGTCTCCGCGATCATCGGCGCGTCCTGGGCCGGGCGGCGGTCCATGACCGCGACGAGCGGCCCCGGCTTCTCCCTGATGATGGAGGGGATCGGCTACGGTTGCATGACCGAGACGCCGTGCGTGATCGTCAACGTCCAGCGCTCGGGCCCTTCCACCGGCCAGCCCACCGAGCCGGCCCAGGGCGACATGCTCCAGGCGCGGTGGGGGAGCCACGGCGACTACGAACTGATCGTCCTCGCGCCGTCGTCGGTGCAGGAGTGCGTGGACCTCACGGCGAAGGCGTTCGACCTGGCGGACGCGTACCGGACGCCGGTCTTCGTCATGACCGACGGCGAGGTGGGGCACATGCGGGAGTGGATCCGCCTGCCGGCGAAGGAGGACGTCACGGTCGTGCCGCGCGCCGAGCCGGCGTCGAAGGAGGGCTACCTGCCCTTCGCGGCGACGCACGGCGCGGTGCCCGGGATGGCGACGTTCGGCACCGGTTACCACACCTACGTGACCGGGCTGACCCACACCGAGGGCGGCCTGCCGGCGACGGACGACGCGGAGAAGCACACGGCGCTCGTGGCCCGGCAGTGCGCGAAGATCACGGACGCGACGGACGAACTGTCGGACTACATCCGCGACGAGGAGGACGGCGCGACGGTCGGCCTCGTCTCCTACGGCATCTCGTCGCGGTCGGCGGCGGGTGCGGTGCGGCTGCTCCGGGCCGACGGGAAGAAGGTCAGCCACCTCCGGCTCCGCACGGTCTACCCGTTCCCCGAGGACGTCGTCCGCGAGTTCGCGGGGCCGCTCGACCGCGTGGTCGTCCCGGAGATGAACCTCGGCCAGGTCGTCCACAACGTCCGCGAGGCTCTGGAAGGCGACGCGAAGGTGGAGCGTCTCGGCAAGATCGGCGGCGAGATCATCACGCCGGCCGAAGTCGTGCACGCGGTTTTAGAGGGCGCAACTCCGGTGAGGGCCTAGCCATGTTCAACAAGGCGAAGAACATCAAGGAGAACTGGCTCCGCCAGGAGATGTGGCCGTCGATCTTCTGCACGGGCTGCGGGATCGGCAACGTCCTCAACTACGCCCTCCGCGCCGTCGAGGCGAACGGCATCGGCATCGACGACGTCGTGTTCTGCTCCGGCATCGGATGCTCGTCGCGGCTGCCGGGCTACATCGAGTCCGACGGCCTCCACACGACGCACGGCCGGGCGATCGCCTTCGCCACCGGCGTGAAGATGGCGAACCCGGACCTCACGGTGGTCGTCTTCACCGGCGACGGCGACTGCGCGGGGATCGGCGGCAACCACTTCATCCACGCCGCGCGCCGCAACGTCGACCTGACCGTCATCTGCGTGAACAACTACACGTACGGGATGACGGGCGGCCAGGTGTCGCCGACGACGCCGTCGGGCGGGATGACGACGACGACGCCCTACGGCAA
>JBDLIY010000466.1:0-3361 GCA_039714635.1 Planctomycetota bacterium | reverse complement strand
GATGATCTCGTCGTTGATGCGGAGGATCCCGCCGTCCTCGTCCAGTCCCGAGATCGGCAGGCCGTCCGGGTTCGAGGACGTCGGCGGGTGGTGGATGTAGACCTCGTCGGCCGCGTCGTTGATGCCCTCCCAGACCGTGTCCTCGTCGGCGTCCACGTGCGTCTCGCCCTTCCCGAGGCGGATGTCATAGTCGCTCGGGTCCAGGCGGAAGTAGAGCTCGTCGAAGAACTGCTGCGAGAGCGCTCCGCTGTCGAACCGGCCGCCGAACACCACGTTGTCGCCGAGCCGCCGGGGCAGCTCGCCGCACGGGAACTTGATCAGGCGAACGACCCTCCTCTTGTCGATCGTGTTGGTCTTGATCGAGTCCATCGAGCCCTGGGAGCTCTCGTAGGCCTGCGTCGCGAACGAGCGGGCCGCCACCCAGTTGTGGCCGTACTGCCAGTAGTTGTGGTTCAGGCGCAGCTCCTCGGGCGTGTCCTCCGTGGTCGCGACCGTCACGCGGTCATCGCGGCCGGCGCTGGAGCCCATCACCTGGAAGCACGGGATGATCTCGTCGCCGGAGAGGTGCGACTCGGCCTCGGTGTCGGCCAGCGTCCGGTAGGCCTCTCCCCCGTCGCTCCAGGCCCGGTGGTCGAGGTTTCCGGCGATGTCGTACTCGGTGAACGGCACGTCGTCGCTCGGGGCCGTCGGAGGCACCGCGTCCTCGGGCTCGCGGCCGGAGCCGGCGTCCCCGATGTCGGGCTCGCCTTCGCCGCCACCCTCGTCCGGAGGACCGTCGCCGCCGTCCGGCGGCTCGGTCTCGTCGCCACCGCCGCCGGGGGTTCCACCGCCGTCACCGGGGCCCGTGTCGTCCTCGCCCTCGCCCGGAAGCGGGGGCTCGGGCTGCGGCGGGAAGTCGCCGGGGCCGCCGTCGTCCTCACCCGGAGGCGGCACGTCGTCCTCGCCCGGATCCACCGGGGGCGGAGGGTTGTCGCCGGGGCCGGTGTCGTCCTCGCCCGGGGGCGGAACGTCGTCATCGTCCGGGTTCGGGACGGGCGGAGGCGTGTCGCCGGGGCCGCTGTCGTCCTCGCCCGGGGGCGGGACGTCGTCCTCACCCGGGTCGACCGGGGGCGGAGGATTGTCGCCGGGGCCGTCGTCGTCCTCGCCCGGAGGCGGATCGTCGGGGTCGTCCGGGTCCGGGTCCACCGGAGCGGGCGGCTCCGGATCCGGATCCGTCCCGCCGTCGTCCGGGGGCGTCGGGTCGTCGCCGCCGTCCGGATCGGGATCGATGGCCGGCCCGTCGTTCCCGTCGGAGTTCGGGTCGTTCACTTCGGGCGCCTGGTTGTTGAACATCGCCACGACGCGCGTGATGGCGTCCTCCTCGTCCCAGACGAAGACGGTGGAACCGCCGAAGTTGTCCACGTCCGGGTAGGTGTAGGCCATCCACTCGTCGTTGACCTGGATGAAGGCCGTCTCGATGCCGTTGTCCTCCAGGTCCTGGTCCGTCAGCGGGTCGAGGTAGTCGACCTCGCTGCCGCCCGACCCCTCGACCGAGATCGGGATGAGGGCGCACGCCGTGCTGTAGACGCCGTCCGGCGTGTTCCAGGTGTGCATCGGGGAGAAGTACGACCCCGGAGCGGTCACGCCGCTCTGGAGTTCCTGGTAGCGGGTCACGTCGAGCGAGTTGCCGCTCCGGGTGTACTTCACGAACTCCCAGCCGCCGACCTTGACGCCTTCCACCGTTTCCACGTCGTCGTCGATGGAGACGAGCAGGGCGTACCCCTGGTTGCCGAAGGCGAGCATCGGGTCGTCCGACAAGTTCGCGTCCCAGGCCTCGCAGCTCTGGCCCAGGGTCAGCGTGAAGCTCTGGCGGTCCTGGCCGATCCCGTAGATCCGGGGGTCGATGCCGCCGCCGCCGCCGTCGTCTCCGCCGGTGTCGCCACCGCCGGTGGAGGGATCACTGCCGCCGCCGCCGGTCGTCGGGTCGCCGCCGCCGCTCCCGCCACCGCCGGTGGTCGGGTCCTGGATCTCGTGCGTGAACGGAGGCTCGCCACCGACGGAGGGATCGCCGCCGCCGCTGCCGCCGCCCGTCGAGGGGTCGCCGCCGCTCCCGCCGCCGCCGCCGTCCGGGTTGATGCCACCCGGCCCGGAGTCGGGCGCACCGCGGTCATTGCCGCCGTCGCCGCCGCCGATCCCCGCGATCGTCACATAGTCCTCGCGGAACGTCACGCGCAGGCAGTGCCACCGGCCGAGGTCGGACGCGAGCGTCGCCCCGCCGACCGGGAGGTCCGTCACCAGCGGGGCCGAGTAGCCGAGGAGGACGACGAGGTCGCCCTCGTCGTGCGGCTTGCCCTGGTAGTCCTCGTCCTCCCACTGCGCCAGCGGCTGGCGGGCGAAGCGACGCTTCACGTTGAAGGTGTCGCCCGACTTGCTGTCGTACTCGATGACCTCGCCGCCGCCCTCGCCGAGCACCACGAGGGCGCCCTCGTCCGGGAACGACTCGGCGTCGTCCACGGAGATCGACGAGATCTCGCCGGTGGCCGGAATCGATCCGGACAGCCGCGTCAGGTAGGTGTGGTCACCCACCGCCCGGCCGTCGACCAGCACGCTCATCCCGCCGGGGAACGAGTGATTGACGTCCACCGAGACGTGGTACCAGCGGTCGTCCTCGAGCCGCGAGGGATCGATCGGGTGTCGGATCTCCACCGCCCGCTGTTCCAGGGTGTTGTCCGCCAGGCGGAAGACGATGTCCTGATTCGACGCGTCGAAGAACAGACCGCAGCGGTTCTGCCAGGTCTCCTCGCCGACGTCGAAGAAGTAGCGGTTGTCACCCAGCCCGCCCCACTGGGGCTTGAGCCAGAAGGACAGGGAGACCGGCCGCATGCCGTCGTCGTCGACCGCCTGGACCTTCTTCGCCTTCGCGGAGTGCGTCAGCGGCTCGTCCCGGATGTAGTGGCCGTCGGAGTAGTCGGAGTCGTCGTAGTGGTAGACGCCGTCCAGGTTCAGGCGCCGCGGCATCAGGCGGATGTCGCCGATGCCGGGTTCCCGCGAGGGACTCGGCCAGATGTTCCGCTGGAAGTGCTGGCTGTAGCGCGACGGAGGGACGTTCTTCAGGTCGCTTTGCTCGATCGACCCGCCGACGTTGTAGGGGAACGTCGTGAAGCGCTTCGCGTCGCGGCTCGCGACGATGTGCTCCTCGAACTCCAGCTGGGATTCGAGGCTCCAGACCGCCGAGCGCCGCTGGTTGACGGAGACGACCCGCTTGATCGTCTTCCGCGTGATCTCCTCGCCGGAGGGGCTGTTCACCACCGCCGTCGCCTTGATCGTGTAGACGTCGTAGGACTTGAAGCTGAACGGCACCGTGGAGAAGCGCAGCTTCGTG